>JACMOG010000066.1 GCA_014378125.1 Vitreoscilla sp.
CGGATCGACGCCGGCGCCGCTCCCCGTTAGCATCTCCTCGCCCCAGTGCATCGCGATGAAGGCCTGCGCCGACGCCTGAGCGGCGTTGCGGCGCGCCGGCAGCACCACTTCGCCGCGCCGCGACGCCACGCGCACCAGGTCGCCATCACCCAGGTTCAGGCGAGCCATGTCCTGCGCGCACAGGTCGATCGACGGCTCGGCCACGTGGCCGAACAGCCGGCCCAGCGTGCCGGTGCGGCTCATGCCGTGCCACTGGTCGCGCAGGCGGCCGGTGGTGAGCGAGAACGGGAAGCGCGCGTCGCGCGGCTCGGCCGGCGGCTTCGCCTCCGCGGCGAAGAAGCGCGCACGGCCGTCGGGCGTGGGGAAGCGGCCGTCGGTGTACAGGCGCGCCTGCCCGCGGGTGGCACCCTCGGGGAACGGCCACTGTTGCGGCCCGTCGCGGTCGATCAGGCCGTAGCTCAGGCCGGTGATGTCCAGGTCGCGGCCGCGCGTGGTCTCGCGGTGCTCGTTCCACACCGACTCCGCGTCGTGGAACGGGAACAGCGAGCCGCGGCCCGGGCGCAGGCGGCTCTCGATGCGGCGCGCCACGTCCACCACGATGCGCCAGTCCTCGCGCGCCGCGCCGGGCGCGGGCACCGCCGCACGCACGCGGCTGGGGCGGCGCTCGCTGTTTGTGACGCTGCCGTCCTTCTCGCCCCACCTCGACGCCGGCAGCAGCAGGTCGGCGAACGCCGCGGTTGCGGTGGTGGCGAAGGCCTCCTGCAGCACCACGAACTCGGCGCGCTCGAACGCGCGCCGCACCGTGGCCTGGTCGGGCATCGATTGCGCGGGGTTCGTGCACGCGATCCACAGCAACCGGATCTCTCCGTCCGCGGCGGCCTCGAACATCTCGATGGCCGTCTTGCCGGGCCGGGCCGGCACGTCGTCGACGCCCCACAGCGCGGCCACCTCCGCGCGATGCGCCGGGTCGGCCAGGTCGCGGTGCGCCGACAGCAGGTTCGCGAGTCCGCCCACCTCGCGGCCGCCCATCGCGTTGGGCTGGCCGGTGAGCGAGAACGGGCCAGCGCCGGGTCGGCCGATCTGGCCCGTGGCCAGGTGCAGGTTGATCAACGCGCCGTTGTTGGCCGTGCCCTGCGCGCTCTGGTTCAGGCCCATGCAGTACAGCGACAGCACCGCGCCCGACGCGCCCCACCAGCGTGCCGCGGTGAGCAGGTCGGCCTCGCGCAGGCCCGTGGCGCGCGCCGTCTCGCGCGGCGTGCACTCGCGCACCCGCTCGCGCAAGGCCTCGAAGCCCGAGGTGTGGGCGCGGATGTACGCGTTGTCGGTGAAGCCCTCCCACAGCATCAGGTGCAGCAGGCCGTTGGCCAGCGCCACGTCGCTGCCGGGCAGGATCTGCAGGTGCAGGTCGGCCATCGCCGCGGTCTCGGTCTTGCGCGGGTCGACGACGATCCACCGCTGCGCCGGACGCGCGGCCCTCTCATCCTCCAGCCGGCGGCACAGGATCGGATGCGCCCACGCCAGGTTGCTGCCGGTGATGAACACGAGGTCGGCATCGGCGAAGTCGTCGTAGCAGGTGGGCGGCGCATCCATGCCCAGCGTGGCCTTGTAGCCGGCGACGGCGCTGGACATGCACAACCGCGAGTTGGTGTCGATGTTGTTGGTGCCTAGCAGGCCCTTGGCGAGCTTGTTGAACACGTAGTAGTCCTCGGTCAACAGCTGGCCCGACACGTACAGGCCGACCGCATCCGGTCCATGGGCCCGCACGGTCTCGACGATGCGATCCGACAGCGTGTCCAGGGCCTCGTCCCAGCCGATGGGCGCGGGCGCCGCGCCACGTCGCGCGCGCCGCATCGGCTGCAGCAGGCGCGCCTGCGCCGTCACGTGCGGCGCGGCCGTGAGGTGCAGCGTGCGGCCCTTGGTGCACAGGCGACCGAAGTTGGCGGGATGGTCGGGATCGCCGCGAACGTCGACGATCTGTGCTCCCTGCGTACGGATGAGCACGCCGCAGCCGACGCCGCAGTACGGGCACGTGGAACGCGTCTCGCGCGCGCCGTCGTCCGACGTGATGGGGATGATCTTCGGCAGGCCCATGGCGCGCGCGCTCAGGCGCTGACGATCGGGATCGTCCTTGGGCCACATGCCATTTCCGCATCGTCCACGGCCAGCGTGGCAAGCTCGCTCGCCAGCAGGCTCACCGCGCCGTCCTTCACGCGCACGGCGAAGCGCGTGGCGCAGCCGATGTCCGGCGCCCGCGCCTCGCCGTCCACCAGCGAGATGGCCCAGTTGTGCAGCGGACACGCCACGTGCTCGCCGAACACGA
>JACMOG010000757.1 GCA_014378125.1 Vitreoscilla sp.
GATACTTCCTCCAACTTTTTAGTGGGTCTGGGCAACGTCGGGCCGTCGAGGCCGCGACGTTGCCCGCGGCCGGCGCTGACACGCGCAACCGTGCTTGACGCGAATTTCGGATCGCGGTGCCAGCGCTACTTTTCGTGAATGACGAAGGGGGCATCACCTCGTCAACGACGTCATCGCCGGCATCGATCCCGCCTGCCGCGCGTCATCCTGCCCACCGCGCGTCATCCTGCGCGCAGTCGCAGGATCCACGCTCGCTGACGACATTGCCTCGGGCGTGGATTCCGCGACTACGCGCGGAATGACAAGACAGCGGGACGATGCCGGTCGTCCATCACGAGAAGGAACGACAGCGCGCCGACGCGTGATTCGCGTCAAGCCCGTTGGCAGGTGTCGGCGCCGGCCGCGGGCAACGTCGCGGCCTCGAAGGCCCGACGTTGCCCAAACCAACTAAAAAGTTGGAGGAAGTATTTTTGTCCCAACCGCCTGGGTGAACCGGCGGCGCGGCGGGCGTGTACTTGGGGAGACGGGGCACCGGGGCGTCGAGGGCATTTCGGCGCGCATACGAAGCTGCCGAGCACGGCCCGCAAGCACGCGCGGACGAATCTCGGCGCACGCCCTCGGATTCCGGCCGTTCAGGCCGGATTCAAGGCGCACGTGCGGAGTCGAGCCAAGTGCATGCCGGCCGCGCCGCAGCGCGGGCAGCCCACCAGCGCGAAGCGATCAACCCTCGCTTCAACCTGACCAGCCGAAGCAACGCTCACAACACCGCATACCGCCCCAGCCGATGATTCACCGCGATGAACAGGTTCATCACCACCGCCCCCAGCACCGAGTACGCCACGCGTCGCATCCGGCCGCGTCAGCGCGCCACGCGCACATCAGGTGGGGAACGTGCCTGGCAGCAGGATGTCGCGCGTCACGTTGCGCAGATCGCGATGGCCGCAGAAAGCCATGGTGATGTCCATTTCCTTGTACAGGATCTCCAGGCACTTCGTGACGCCTTGCTCGCCCATCGCGCCCAGGCCGTACAGGAACGGGCGGCCGATCATCGTGCCCTTGGCGCCCAGCGCCACTGCCTTGAGGACGTCCTGGCCCGAGCGGATGCCGCCGTCCATCCACACCTCGATGTCGTTGCCCACCGCGTCGACGATGCCCGGCAGGGCCTCGATGGAGCTGGGTGCGCCGTCGAGCTGGCGGCCGCCGTGGTTGGACACGATCAGCGCGTCGGCGCCCGATCCCGCGGCCAGGCGTGCGTCCTGCGCGTCCATGATGCCCTTGAGGATCAGCTTCCCGCCCCAGCGCTTCTTAACCCATTCGACGTCTGCCCAGCTGAGTGCGGGGTCGAACTGCGTGGCCGTCCATTCGGAGAGCCGGCTGACGTCGCCGACGCCCTCGACGTGGCCCACGATGTTGCCGAAGCTGCGCCGTTTGGTGCCCAGCATGCCCAGGCACCAGCGCGGCTTGGTGGCGAGGTTGATCAGATTGGCGATGGTGGGCTTGGGCGGCGCGGACAGGCCGTTGCGCACGTCCTTGTGCCGCTGTCCCAGGATCCGCAGGTCGAGCGTGAGCACCAGCGCGCCGCACTTCGCGGCGCGGGCGCGCTCGATCAGGCGCTCGATGAAGCCGCGGTCGCGCATCATGTAGAGCTGGAACCAGAACGGCGCGGTGGTGTTGGCGGCCACGTCCTCGATGGAGCAGATGCTCATCGTCGACAGCGTGAACGGCACGCCGAACTTCTCGGCGGCGCGCGCGGCCAGGATCTCGCCGTCGGCGTGCTGCATGCCCGTGAGCCCTGTGGGCGCCAGCGCCACGGGCATCTTCACCGGCACGCCGACCATCTCGGTGGCCAGGCTGCGGTCCTCCATGTTGACCGCCACGCGCTGGCGCAGCTTGATCTTGTGGAAGTCGCTCTCGTTGGCGCGGTAGGTGCCTTCGGTCCACGAGCCGGAGTCGGCGTAGTCGTAGAACATGCGCGGCACGCGCTTCTGCGCCAGGATGCGCAGATCTTCGATGCAGGTGATGACGGTCATTGTGTGTTGTCTCCACGCCCTCCGGCGTGCCGTGATGGTAGCGCGGGTGAGCGTGCCCTGCCGTCGCGCGGACGTCAGTTCCGCGTCAGTGCGGGGCAACATGTGAACCTCCTTTCCGGATCGGTTAGGCTCGCGGCTTCATCGCAAGGGAGCTGTGCCATGGCCACCATTCGCACCGGCAACCAGGCCGTCCTGCTCGTCGTCGACTTCCAGGTGGGCGTGGTCGCCACCAAGTGGGACGTGCCCCGCGTGGCCGCCAACATCGCGCGGGTCGTGGAGGGCGCCAGGGCGGCGGGCGTGCCGGTGATCTGGGTGCAGCACGAGGACGCCGACATGCCGCGCGGCTCGGCCGACTGGCAGCTCGTGCCGGAGCTGGTGCCGGCCGACGGCGAATTCCGCGTCTGCAAGCGCTACAACTCCGCCTTCGAGGACACCCCGCTGGAGGCGGAGCTCGCGCGACTGGGTGCCACCCACGTGGTGCTGGCCGGCGCGGCCACCAACTGGTGCATCCGCGCGGCGGCGTACGCCACGCTGGAACGCGGCTACGACCTCACGCTGGTGAAGGACGCGCACACCACGAGCCACATCGACCGCGGCGACGGGACGCTGGTGGAGGCGCGCGGCATCATCGACGACCTCAACATGGTGGTCACGTGGCTGGAATACCCCGGGCGCAAGTCGCAGGCGGCCAATGCGGCCGAGGTGGCGTTCTAGCGGGCCCGAAGGCCCGGCCCCGAACGTCAGAACAGCGTCGGCTCGTCCGGCCGTTCTTCCTTGGGCCGGGCCGCGCTCGCCTGGCCGCCCGACTTGCCTTTCGCGCCACGTGCCGGCCCACTGGCGGCCGCGCCCGGGCGCGAGAGCCCGCCCACGCGCACGCCCAGCAACCGCAGGCGCCGCGTCAGGTCGACGCGCTTCAGGCACTGGCCCGCGAGTTGGCGGATCTCGGCCGGGTCGGCGGTGGGCATGGCGATGGACTGGTCGCGCGTCACCGTCTTGAAGTCGTCGAAGCGCAGCTTGATGCCGATGGTGCGGCCCACGTAGCC
>JACMOG010000758.1 GCA_014378125.1 Vitreoscilla sp.
CGCGTGTTCCAGCGCGGCACGCCAGTCGGCCAGCACCGTGTCGCCGGTGTTGGAGCGGCTGAGCTGGATGGCGCGCGTGGTGTACGCGGCCGAGATGCCGAATTCATCGGACGACTCGTTGGCCAGGCGCATCTGCTCGCGGGCGATCTCGGCCGCCTTGTCCGGCTGGCCGGCATCCAGCAGCACGTTGGCGATCAACGCGCGCAGGTCGATGCGGCGCCAGATGGAACCGGTCTCGTCGGCCAGCTTGAGCGCCTGGTTGTAGCGCATCATGGCCTCGTCGTAGTGGCCTCCGCGGTTCTTGACGAAGGCGGAGCTCATCAGCAGCCGCAGGCGCAGGTAGTCGGGCGGCGTGGCCGGCAGCAGCGCCGAGGCCTCGATGAGCTGGCGCTCGGCCTTGCTCACCTCGCCGTGGGTCTGCAGCCACTGGCCGCGCAGCAGCATGGCCGCCGGGCGGGCCAGCGCAAGGTGGTCGGACAGGGATTCGATGCGGGCGGCCACCTGCTCGACCTGGTCGCCCTGGTTGAGTCTGACGTGCTGGGAGCCCACCTCCAGCATGGCCTCGAGCCAGCGCGGGTCGTCGTCGTGCAGCGTGCCGGCGTAGCGCAGCAGCTCGACCGTGGCGGTCTCGGGCTGCGCGCGGCCGATGAATTGCAGCCGCTGCAATTCGTCGCCCGGCTTGAACGACGCGGCCACCGGAAGCGCGGCAGGCGCCTGCCCGCCCACCGATTCGTCCGCCACGATGGCCCCGGCGCCCTGGGCCATCAGGCCCAGCATCGCCGCGACCACGGCGCCGCCCGACGCGCGGCGCAGCGCGGCGTGGAAGGCCAGGGGCGGGAAACGGCGCGGGCCGCTCCGGCCGAGCTTTTCGAGGGGCATCGGAATGTCTATCGGAGAATTCCGGGCGCGATTGAGGACCGGCGATCAGGTTCCGACGCATGGATTCCCCAAACAATTCCGCTTCGAGCGGTCGACAAGCGCTAAATGTCGCGTTGCCACGTCGGCGCCAGGCCCAACAGCGTCTCCGCCAGGGTCGCCAGATCCACCGTCGCGGCATCGCCGGAAGCCAGCCGCGCGGCATTGGCGCAGCCGGCGCGGATCTCGGCCGACGCGAGCAGGCGCTCGAGCGCCCGCGCGAGCGCGCGAGGGCGCGCGCCCGCGGCGCCACCCGCCAGCCCGCAACCGGCGGCGAGCGCCGTCACCCGCGCGGCGTTGTCGAACTGGTCGTAGGCCAGCGGCACGATCACCTGGGGCACCCCGGCCCGCAAGGCCTCGGCCGTGGTGCCGATGCCGCCGTGGTGCACCAGCGCGGCCACGCGCGGCAGCAGGGCGCGCAGCGGCACGTAGGGCAGCCACAACACGTCGGCCGGCAACAGGGCCGGCACCTGGGCGCGATGGGGCGCCAGCAACACGGCGCGCCGGCCCAGGCGGCGGGCGGCCTCCAGCGAACGCGCCAGCCAACGCTGCGCCTGGCGGTTGCCGCTGCCGGGCGTGAATACCACCGGCGCGGCGCCGGCGCGCAGGAAATCATCCATCTCGGCGGGCAGCGACGCGGCCAGGTGCGGGTCGTACAGCGCGAACGCGCCCTCGGCGAGCGGGCGCGGCCAGTCGGGCGGGGTAGCACCGAACCAGGGCGGAAACAGCGTGAGGTTGGCGTCGGCGATGCCTTGCAGCGTCGGGATGAAGTGGCGCACCGGCGCGAGCCCGTAGCGAGCGTAAGCGGCGTTGATGTCGGGCACGGCCACCGGGTCGACCAGCCTGGCGTCCACTTGGCGCCACAGCCAGCGGCGCCAGGCCAGCGGCATCCAGCGCGGGATCCGCAGCGGGCCGATGGTGAGCGGGTCATGCACCGTTCGCAGGTTGGCCGGCGCCAGCCAGGCGGCCACGAGGCGCAGGCCGGGCCGGCGCGCGCGCACCAGCGCGGCGCCCAGCAGCGCCAGCGGATGGGCGAGCAGCGCCAGCGGCTCGTCGGCCGGCAGCGTGGCCACGTAGTCGGGCAGGGCGTCGACGCCGTCGCGCATGCCGGCCCACAGCACGCCGAAGCCCTTGCGCGGATGCCAGACATCGGGGTGTTCGAGCGTGGCCCGGTACTGCGCCTCGGTGCCCAGCGCGTGGAACGGCACGCCCGCGCTGGCGGCCGCGGCGGCGTGCACCTGGATGCCCAGCAGCGTGACGCGGTGGCCGCGCGCGATCAGCTCGCGGGCGATGCGCAGGAACGGGTACACGTCGCCGGCGGTGCCGACGGCGAGGACGAGGACGTGGGGGCGGCGGCCGGCCAGGGGCTCAGTCCAGCGACTTGCCCGTGCGGGCCAGTCGCGGGTGCCAATGGTCGAGGATGTCGGCCGACACCACGATGTGGTTGGCCTTGCCGATGAGCAGCTCGCGCGACACCATGCCGATGTAGCGCGAATCCTCGCTGTTGTCGCGGTTGTCGCCCAGCATGAAGTAGTGGCTGGGCGGCACGGTGAGCGGCGCCATGTCGCGGCGGGCGCGCACCGCGGGCAGGAACTGCACTGCGCGGGCGTTGCCATCGAGGTGCTCGGTGGCGTGCAGCGAATCGAGCGTGCGGCCCGGGGCCACCGCATCGGGCGCGTTCCAGGTGTCGTCGTAGCGGGCCACGACGCCGTTGACCATCAGCACGTCGCCGTGCATCTCGACGCGGTCGCCGGGCACGCCCACGATGCGCTTGATCAGCCGCATGCCGTCGCGCGGCGAGGAGAACGTGACGATGTCGCCGCGCTGCGGATCGCCCAGCGGGGCCACGACGATGTCGGTGAGCGGCACCTTGATGTTGTAGGCCAGACGGTTGACGAACACGACGTCGCCCTCGAGCAGCGTGGGCCGCATCGAGCCGGACGGGATCGGGTTCCAGTCGGCCACGGCGGTGCGGAACACGCCGAAGCAAAGCAGGAACACGATGAAGCCCTTGTTCCTGGACAGCCATCGTTTCATCGTCTTCTCCGGGTTGCGTTGCGTGGGGGAGTCGGGTGGATCCCGGCGCTGCACGACAGTTCCCTTGGCGCGAGCGTTGGAGCATGCCACGCCGGCGCGATGAGCGATCATCGGGGTTGCGACCGTTCGTCCAATTCGTCTCCGCCTCGCCGAATGCACACTCTCAAAGTCCTCTTCGCCCTGACCGCCGCCACGGCCCTCACCGCGTGCGGTGGTGGCGGAGGAGCGGACACGCCGCCGCCGCCCGCGCCCGACGTGGGAACGAACGGCACCTTGCAGACGAGCGCGGCGGCGGCAACCTACGCCGACGCACGCCGGAAGAATGCCTTCGACCAGCTCAATGCGGTGCGCCTGGGCGCGGGCGCGGGGTTGCTGGCGCAGTCGAGCAAGCTGGATACCTCGGCGTCCGACCACGCCAGCTACCTGAGCGTGAACGGTTTCGACACCGCCGACTCGGCACATGACGAGACGTCGACGCACGCCGGCTATACCGGCAGCAACCCGTTCCTGCGCATGAAGAGCGCCGGTTACGACTACTCGTATGCCACCGAGGTGATCGGCGACATCGGCTCCACCTCCGCCACCAGCGACTGCGTGGGCGACCTGCTCGACACGGTCTATCACGCCGCCTCCATGCTCAGTCGCGTCACCGACGTCGGCTTCGGCTTCGGGTCGGGCGCCGCGGCGGGCATGTGCACCATCGACATGGCTTCGCCCCTGAGCGGGGGCGCGGCCCTGCAGATCCCGCCGTCCGGCGCGATCGTGGCGTATCCGTACGCCGGCAGCACCGTGGCGCACGGCACGTTCCACGTGTCCAGCGAGAGCCCGCGCGTGTCGACGTCGCTGCTGCCGAACGCCACCGCCGGCACCCCCATCGTCGTCGGCTTCCGCAACCAGGACGTGGTGGCGGGCAGCGCGGTCACGATCACGCAGTTCACCATCGCCACGTCCAGCGGCACGACGCTGCCGGCCGTGATCCTGGGCGCCCCGGCCAGCGGCAGCGCCGCCGCCATCGCGGGTACGAACGTCAACGCCGACACCTCGCTCGACACCGACTTCGCCGTCCTCGTGCCCCAGAGCCCGCTGGCCGCCGGCACCTACAAGGTCACGCTGGCGGCCACCATCAGCGGCGGCCGGGCGCTTGCGCTCGGCACGTGGTCGTTCACCGTGGCGGCGCCGTAGGCGGGAAACGAGCTCGGGCCGCGTGCATCGACAATGCGCCGATGACGCTCCCAGATTCCACCGAGTCCCCGCCCGTGCGCGCCCACCCGCTGGCGGTGGCGCACCGCTGGGTGGCCGTGCTCGTGCTGGGCTTCGCGTCCGGGCTGCCGCTGGCGCTGACCGGGCTGGCGATGCAGGCCTGGCTGACGATGGACGGGCTGGACCTGGCCGCGATCGGCTTCCTCACGCTGATCGGCATCCCGTACACGTTCAAGTTTTTGTGGGCGCCGCTGATGGATCGCGTCGACCTGCCGCTGCTGGGGCGGCGCCGCGGCTGGGTGGTGTTCACGCAGTTGCTGCTGGCGCTGGCGCTGTTGGCGCTGGCCGACGTGTCGCCCAGGTTGGCGCTGCCGCTGTTCGCGGGGCTCGGCGTGGTGGTCGCCTTCATCAGCGCCTCGCAGGACATCGTCGTCGACGCCTATCGCGTGGACCTGCTGCCGGCGCGCGAACGCGGCGTCGGCGCGTCGCTGGCGGTCATGGGCTACCGCCTGGCCATGATCCTGTCTGGCGGCGTGGCGTTGATCTGGACGGACCCGGTGCAAGGCAGCGGCATGAGCTGGCCCGAGGTCTATCGGCTGATGGCGGCGATCATGGCCGGCCTGGCGGTGTTCTCGGCGTTCGCGCTGCCGCGCCTCGCGCAGCCGCCCGCGCGCGCGCGTGACGCGTCGCGTGCGCCGGTGCGCCAGGACATGCGGGGCTTCCTCGCGGTGCTGGCCGCCGTGGCGGTGGGCGTCGTGTTCACGCAGACGCTGGGTGGCGTGATCGCCGGCTGGCTGCTGTCGCCCTGGTTCGGCGACGCGGTGGTCAAGGGCTCGCTGCAGGCCAAGTGGGTGGACCTGCTGGCGCTGCTGCTGGGCCTGGCGGCGACGCTGCCGCTGGCCGGGTTCGCCGCCCGCAAGGCGCGTTTCCAGACGCTGCTGGCGGGCCTCGACGCCTACTTCAGCCAGCCGCGCGCCTGGGCCTTCCTCGGGTTCATCGTGTTCTACAAGCTCACCGACGCGTTCCAGCTGTCGCTGCTGACGCCGTTCCTGCTGAAGGGCATGGCGTTCGGGCCGGCCGAGGTGGGCGTGGTCAACAAGCTGATCGGACTGCTGCTGACGGTGTTCGGTGCGCTGCTTGGCGGGCTGGTGATGCTGCGCTTGCGGCTGGTGTGGTCCCTGTTCGTGTTCGGACTGCTGCAGATGTCCAGCAGCCTCGCGTTCTGGTGGCTGGCCGTGCACGGCAAAGGGCAACTGGGAGGCTGGCTGATTCCCGCCTTTGACTTCGGCTTCGTCAAGCTGGTGAATCCGACGCTTGTCGACGGCGGCCTGCTGATGGCGGTGGCGAGCGAGAACCTGGCCAGCGGCATGGGCACCGCGGCCTTCCTCGCGTTCCTGATGAGCCTGACCAACCAGCGCTTCAGCGCGACCCAGTTCGCGCTGCTGTCAGCGTTCCAGTCGGTCGGCCGGGTCTGGATCGGGCCGCTGGCCGGCGTGCTCGCCGAGGCGATCGGCTGGCCGTCGTTCTTCCTCGTGGCCATCGCGATGGGCCTGCCCTCGCTTGTCATGCTGGGGCGCCTGTGGAAGCCGATCGATGCGCTGGACGTGCGCGCGTCTCCCTCTTGAATCGCTGGCTTTCGCGCTCACCTCCGCTCACGAACGCCGTGCACGACCTCGCCCTGATCGCCCATCACCCAGCCGACCCCGTCCGCCGCCGCCTGTTGCGCGCCGCCGCGGCCGGCGCCGTGCTGGCGCTGCCCGGCGCCGCGGTCCTGGCGCAGCAGCGCGAGGGCGTGCAGGTGGGCCGGCGCTCGCACTTCGAGTCGCTGGTACCGGCCGCCGAGATCGAGGCGGAG
>JACMOG010000759.1 GCA_014378125.1 Vitreoscilla sp.
GACTGCGAGCCCTGCACCACCACCGTGGACATCGCCCGCAAGACGCTGTCGGTGCACGTGATGCGGCCGTCGGATCCGGAGTTCGAGCGCGTCACGTACCGGTTCGGCTATCGCAACAGCGACGACGCGCTGCGGCTGGTGGACGTGACCGCTGCCCAGCCGGCGGGCGACGACCCGATCGCCCACAGCTACGCGATCAGCACCAGCCTGCTCGACGGCGCCAAGCTCGACACGCTCGACGCGACCGCCGGCGACGCATCGCGCCGGCGCGAGCTGAAGTCACGCGTGTCGCTGCGTCCGGCCATCGCGTTCGACCCGTTCGCGTTCACCCCGCAGGCGCTTGGCTCCGAACTGCGCCGCCTGCCGGTGTCGGCCTTCGAGCCGCAGGACGCGCTCCCGCCGGCGGCCGCCACGCTGCTGCGCAGCCGCTTTCCCGGCGCCACCGTGCAGTCGCGCAGCGCGGGTCCGTTGCGCGCGGAGGGCGTGCGCGACCTGGCCGTGGTGCTCGCGCCGCCGCCGGCCACGGGGGCCGACGCCGACGCCACGCTGGCGCTGCTGCTGGCCCAGCCCGACGGCAGCCTGCGCCTGGGTGCCACCAGCGGTCCGGTGACGCGCGCCTGCCGCGGCTGCGACGTGCAGGTGCAGATCGCCCACCGCGCGCTGGTGGTGCAGACGGTGGCCAGCGACTCGTCGGGCACCCGCATCGTGGGCTACCAGTTCATGGCCACGCCGAAGGACAAGACCGGCGGCCTGCGCCTGGTGGGCGTGCGCACCGTGCAGGCCACGCACGCCGGCGCCGACAGCCACCGCTACGTCAACACGGCCAACCTGCTCACCGGCGACAAGCTCGACGTGGTGGAGGACGTGGCCCGGGGCAGGCGCAATCGCGTCGAGCGCGCGAGCAAGATCGCGGTGCGGCCGCCCATCCTGCTGGCCGGCTTCGGCTTCGATCCGGGCAAGCTCGACGCGGAGACGCGGCGCGACTTCACGCCTTGATACACATACCCCACCCGGTAGGCACGGTGGCTGCCCGACAGCACCCATGCTGACACTGCTTCCCCGGCGCTGGCCCACGCGCGCGATTCTTCCGCTGGCCCTGACGGCAATTCTTGCCGCCTGCGCCACGCCGCCCCCCGCCAAGGTCGCCACGAAGCCGACGCCCGAACACAGTCTGCCGGAGGGCGTCAAGCTGGCGCTGGCGCAGCGCTTCCCCCAGCTGCGCGTGGTGTCCGACAGCAGCGGCCTGCTGCCCGCGCCCGGCGCCGACCAGATCGCCGTGGTGCTCGGCAAGGCCGACGGCACCGGCGAGTTCACGGTCGCCCTGGTCACGCCGGACGGCACGGGCGGCTGGCGCGTGGCCGACGCGTCGCGACCCATCGTGCCCGGCTGCGCCCAGTGCAGCGTGAGCGCCGACCTCGCCCCGCACGGCCTGTACGTGCGCGTGATCCGCTCGGAGGGGGCCGACTTCGAGAACTTCACGTACCAGTTCGCGCCCGGCGTCGGCGTCGAGCCGTGGCGCCTCGTCAACGTGACGGCCTACGTGCCGGCGCGTCCGGAGGATCCGGCCTCGCACGGCTTCTCGGCCAGCGTCGACCTGCTCAGCGGCCAGCGCACCGACATCACCGACGACGCGACCACCGGCACGCCCGTGCACCGCGAGCGCCAGTCCACCGTGGCGCTGCGCCCGCCGATCGCGTTCGGCGAGTTCAGCTTCGCGGGCGACGCGCTGGATGCCGAGACGCGCGCGCTGCCGCCCGTGGCGTTCGACCCGGCCGGCACGTTGTCCGTCGCCGCGGTGGACGCGCTGCGCCAACGCTTTCCCCAGATGACCGTGCAGTCGCAGGCCAGCGGCGCGCTGCGCGCGGACGGCGGTCGCGACATCGCCGCCGTGCTGGTGCCCGCCGACCGCGCCGCCCGTCCGGGTGCCGCGGCCGACGCGGTGGTGGCCGTGTTGCTGGCGCAGCCGGACGGCGGCGTGCGGCTGGCCGACGTGTCGGGGGGGATGGCACACGACTACCCCACGTGGGGCGTGCAGGTGCAGATCGCGCGCCGCGTGCTCAGCGTGCAGACCACCGACGTCAACGCCACCGGCAGCGTGTCCACCGACTACCAGTTCGCGTTCCGGACCAAGGACACGTCGCTGAGGCTGGTGGCGCTGCGCAGCGAGACCACCAGGCGCGCGGCCGATGGCCGCCAGAAGCGAAGCGAGCAGAAGGCGCGGCTGGCATCGCCCACGCCGGTGCCGCTCACCGACTTCACGTTCGACCCCGCCACGCTGATGGACGACGGGCGGCCCGAGCCGGCGCTGGCCTCGGGCGGGTCGATCAGCGGTTCTTGAAGGCGGGCTTGCGCTTCTCGAGGAAGGCGCCCATGCCCTCTTGTTGATCCTCGGTGCCGAACAGCGAGTGGAACAGGCGGCGCTCGTAGGCGATGCCGTCGGTGAGGCCCGTCTCGAACGAGCGATTGACGGCGTCCTTGGCCATCATCACGCTGGGCATGCCCAGGCCGCACAGCTGTTCTGCCACGGCCAGCGCCTCGGTCATCAGCTGGTCGGCCGGCACCACGCGCGACACCAGGCCCGAGCGTTCGGCCTCGGCCGCGTCCATCATGCGGCCGGTGAGCACCATGTCCATGGCCTTGGCCTTGCCGATGGCGCGCGGCAGGCGCTGCGTGCCGCCGGCGCCGGGCACGATGCCCAGCTTGATCTCGGGCTGCCCGAACC
>JACMOG010000760.1 GCA_014378125.1 Vitreoscilla sp.
GATCGCGCCGCCCAGCACCCACAGGACGGCGACCGCGCCCCAGGCCTCGGCGGGAATCTCGATCTGCCACAGCAGGCCCATGCAGGCGCATGCGACGGCCAGCACGACGCCCGAGGCAATGGCGCCGGCGCGCGGCAGGCCGCACAGCCGGCCCCATTCCCAACCGGCGGCGCCGATCAGGACGATGGTGAGCACGGCGAACGGCAGCGGCGACTCGGCGATCACCGCCGGGATGAGCAGCGCCAGCAACACCAGGGCGGTGATCACACGTTCACGCAGCATCGGAGCTCCCGGCCAGCACGGCCATTTCGGGTTTGACGCCGCCGAATCGGCGGTCTCGCGTGGCGTAGACCTTGAAAGCGCGGTCGAGTTCCGCGTCGTCGAAGTCGGGCCACAGGCAATCGGTGAAGTGCAGCTCGGAATACGCCACCTGCCACAGCAGGAAGTTGCTGATGCGCACCTCGCCGCCGGTGCGGATGAACAGGTCGGGATCCGGCGCCTCGCGCTGCGCCATGTAGCGCGACAGCGTGTCTTCGGTGAGTGCGTCGGCGGCAACGCCGTCGCGGATCGCGCGCTGGCAGGCCTGCACGATGTCCCAGCGGCCGCCGTAGTTGAACGCCACCCACACGGTGATGCGCGTGTTGTGCGCCGTGGCACCCTCGGCGCGCTCCCAGGCGTTGCGCACCGTCTGCGACACCGCGGCGCGGTCGCCGATGATCTTCACGCGAACGCCGTCGCCGGCGATCTTGGTGAGATAGCGCGTCATCGCGCTGAGCACCAGGCCCATGAGCCCGGACACCTCTTCCTCGGGCCGCTTCCAGTTCTCGGACGAGAACGCGAACACGGTGAGGTGCTCGACGCCGCGGTTGGCGCAGGCGTTGATGGTGCTGACCAGCGCGTCGACGCCGTGCTTGTGCCCGAAGATGCGCGGCATGAAGCGCTTCTTGGCCCAGCGCCCGTTGCCGTCCATGACGATGGCCACGTGGCGCGGCACGTCCGGATCGCGCGCTGGAGCCCCGGAGGCGGTCACGGGCGGGTTCACGGCGCGCTTCAAACGGCGAGGATCTCGGTTTCCTTGGTCTGGACGAGCTTGTCGATCTCCGAGATCGTGCGATCGGTCAGCTTCTGGATGTCGTCCGTCAGGCGACGTTCGTCGTCCTCGGTGATGGCCTTGTCCTTGAGGAGCTTCTTGCCCTGCTCGTTGGCTTCGCGGCGCAGGTTGCGCACGGCGACCTTCGAATCCTCGCCCTGTGCCTTGACGATCTTCGTCAGGTCGCGCCGGCGCTCCTCGGTGAGGGCGGGCATCGGCACGCGGATGACGTCGCCGGTGGTCGACGGATTCAGGCCCAGGTCGGACTCGCGAATCGCCTTCTCCACCTTCTGGATCATCGGCTTTTCCCACGGCTGGACGCCGATGGTGCGGGCATCGAGCAGCGACAGCGCCGCCACCTGGCTCAGCGGCACCGGCGAGCCGTAGTAGTCGACGTGGATCTGGTCCAGCATGCCCGGATGGGCGCGGCCGGTACGGATCTTCTGCAGGTCGGCCTTGAACGATTCGATGGTGCGGCCCATCTTGGTCTCGGCGGTCTTCTTGGTTTCTGCGGTACTCATATCTGTGTCGCTCCTGACGCTTTTCTCGGGTTCAGACGTGCACCAGCGTGCCTTCGTCCTCGCCCAGCACGACGCGCTTGAGCGCGCCCGGCTTGAAGATGCTGAACACCTTGATGGGCAGGTTCTGGTCGCGGCACAGCGCGAATGCCGTCGCGTCCATCACCTGGAGGTTGCGGCCGATGGCCTCGTCGAACGTGATCGACGTGTAGCGGGTGGCGTCGGGCACCTTCTTCGGGTCGGCGGAATAGACGCCGTCGACCTTGGTGGCCTTGAGCACGATCTGCCCGCCCATCTCGGCGCCGCGCAGCGCGGCGGCGGTGTCGGTGGTGAAGAACGGATTGCCCGTGCCGGCGGCGAAGATGACGACCTTGCCCTCTTCGAGGTACTGCAGCGCCTTGGGCCGCACGTAGGGCTCGACCACCTGCTCGATGGAGATGGCCGACATCACGCGGGCGACCATGCCTTCCTGGCGCATCGTGTCGGCCAGGGCCAGCGAGTTCATGACGGTGGCCAGCATGCCCATGTAGTCGGCCGTGGCGCGATCCATGCCCACCGAGCCGCCCGCGACGCCGCGGAAGATGTTGCCGCCGCCGATGACGACGGCCACCTCGGTGCCCAGGCGCGTGACTTCCTGCACCTCCTGCACCATGCGCACGATCGTGGCCCGGTTGATGCCGTAGGCGTCATCGCCCATCAGCGCTTCGCCGGAAAGTTTCAGAAGGATTCGCTTGTACGCCGGCATGGATGGAGGGCTCCCGAAGGCGCTGGTCAAGTTGTTCGGTTCTGCAGTGTAAGCCGGGGCCCGAAGGCCCCGACTCGTGCTGCTCGGCTGGAAGCCGGGTGGGGCCTGCTTACTGGCCGCGGGCCGCTGCGACCTGCGCGGCGACTTCGTCGGCGAAGTTGTCGACCTTCTTCTCGATGCCTTCACCCACGACGTAGAGCGTGAAGCCCTTGATGGTCGTGTTGGCGGCCTTGAGCATCTGCTCGACGGTCTGCTTGTCGTTCTTGACGAACGTCTGGTTCAGCAGCGAGACCTCCTTCAGGAACTTGGTGACCGAGCCTTCGACCATCTTGGCGACGATGTCGGCGGGCTTGCCCGACTCGGCGGCCTTGGCGGTGGGGACCGAACGCTCGGTCTCGACCAGGTGCGCCGGCACCTCGGCCTGCGACAGCGCCTTCGGCTTCATGGCGGCCACGTGCATGGCCACGTCCTTGGCGGCCGCGTCGTCGCCTTCGAACTGGACGACCACGCCGATGCGCGTGCCGTGCAGGTAGTGGGCGAGCTGGGCGTTCTCCACGCGCTGGAAGCGGCGGATGGACATGTTCTCGCCGATCTTGCCGACGAGCGCCAGGCGCACGGCGTCGACCGTGGAGCCTTCGAATTCGAGGGCGGACAGCGCGGCGACGTCGGGCGGGGTCTTCTCGCCGATCAGCTTGGCCATCTTGTTGGC
>JACMOG010000761.1 GCA_014378125.1 Vitreoscilla sp.
CGTGGCGCGTTCGATCCCGGCGGCGAAGTGCGCCGAGCTGTCGAGAGGCCGGTAGCCGATGTGCGCCGCGGGCGTGTTGTCCCACCACACCTGCGGGTTGGCGCTCACGCCGCAGACGATGCTGTGGCCCACGTCGCGCGCGGTGAGGGCGGCCAGCACCAGGCGCTCCATGTCGTCGAAGCTCATCCAGGTGTGCAGCATGCGCCGGTCGCGCGGCACGCTGAACGACGAGCCGATGCGCAGGCTCACCGTCTCGATGGCGTGGCGATCGAAGTACAGCTGCGCGAGATCCTCGCCGAAGGCCTTGGACAGCCCGTACAGGCCGTCCGGCTTCGGCGGGGCGCCGGCCGGGATCACCTCGTCCTGGCGGTAGAAGCCCGTCACGTGGTTGGAGCTGGCGAACACCACTCGGCGCACGCCCTGTCGGCGCGCGGCCTCGTACAGGTTGTACGCGCCGACGATGTTGGCGGGCAGGATGGCCTCCCAGGGCTGCTCGGTGGACACGCCGCCCATGTGGATGACGGCGTCGACGCCTTCGAGCAGCGCCAGCATCGCGTCGGCGTCGGCGAGGTCGGCCGGACGCAGTTCCTCGCGCTCGCCGGGCTCGCCCAGCGCGGCCATGTCCGACAGCCGCAGCACCGAGCAATGGGCGGGCAGGCGACGGCGCAGTTCGCGGCCGAGGCCGCCGGCGGCGCCGGTGAGCAGCAGGCGATGGAAGGGGATGGGCGAGGCCATGGCGGTCGTCTTGTCTCGGTTGCAAGCTATCGGGCTTGTCATAAGTTGTCGTACAACATGAGCGACTGTAGGGGCTGAGCGGCGTGGCGGATACAGGGATAACACCGAAGCGCACCTTCCGCATGACAGACGCACCACCGAGGCGTTGTTTCCACGGGCTTTCCCGGGTTTTGCTGCCACGCCATTGTTATACGATGACTGACAACAAAAGGATCAAATACTGATCCCCACGCCCGCCGACGCGGCGCGTGACGACCCTGCGGAGACAAACGCGATGACCCCCGAAGAGCTCAAGTCCGTGCTGCAGGCCGGCCTGCTGTCGTTCCCTCTGACCGACTTCGACGCGGAGCTGCGCTTCGCGCCGGCCCCGTACGCGGAGCGCCTGGAATGGCTGCAACCTTATGGCGCCTCGGTGCTGTTCGCGGCCGGAGGCACCGGCGAGTTCTTCTCGCTGGAGCCGCGCGAGTTCTCCGACGTGATCCGGGTGGCGCTGGACACCTGCCGCGGCCGCACGCCCATCGTGGCGGGCGCCGGCGGCGGCACCACGCTGGCGATCCAGTACGCGCAGGAGGCCGAGCGGCCCGGCGCCCAGGGCGTGCTGCTGCTGCCGCACTATCTCACCGAGGGCAGCCAGCCGGGGTTGGTGGCGCACATCGAGGCGGTGTGCCGCAGCGTGAAGATCGGCGTGATCGTCTACAACCGCGGAGCCTGCCGCCTCGCGCCGGCGTCGTTGCAGCTGCTTGCCCAGCGCTGCCCCAACCTGGTGGGCTTCAAGGACGGCGTGGGCGACATCGAGAAGTTCGTCGCCGTGCCCCAGACCCTGGGCGCCCGCTTCGCCTGGCTGGGCGGGCTGCCCACCGCCGAGGTGTTCGCCGGCGCGTACAAGGCGATGGGCTGCCCGGTCTATTCGTCGGCCGTCTTCAACTTCGCGCCGCGCATGGCCATGGACTTCTACGCGGCCCACGCCGCCGGCGACGGTGCCACGTGCGACGCGCTGATCCGCGACTTCTTCCTGCCCTACATCGCGCTGCGCAATCGCGGCGAGGGCTACGCCGTGTCCATCGTGAAGGCCGGGGCGACGATCGTCGGCCACTCGGCGGGCCCGGTTCGTCCGCCGTTGTCCGACCTGCAGCCCGACGAGTTCGAGCAGTTGCGCGCGCTGATCGCGACGCTCGGACCGCAGTAGACGAATCCCGCGCACCCATTCCCTTTGAGTTCGACAACCACCACAGACCGCACCAGGTCACGAGGAGACATTCGATGATCCACCAGAAATTCCTGTTCCGCATGAGTCCCGTCGCGGCCCTGCTCGTATCGGCGGGCCTGCTGGCCTCCGGCGCCGCGCGCGCCGACCAGCTCACCGACCTCGAGGCCGCCGTGCAGCAGCTGCAGGCCCAGGTGGCCGAGATGAAGGCGCAGCGCGCCGCCGACCAGCAGAAGGCGGCCGCGGCACCGGCCGTGTCCGCGATCATCGTCAATCCGCCGCCGGTCATCCCGGCCGCCACCGACCTCGGCACCGCGTCGCAGCTCGTGCCCATTCCTCGCCTGATGCAGATCAAGACCCAGGGCGGCAGCTTCATGGTCTACGGCGACCTCGACCTCTACGGCAACCACATGCGCAGCAGCAGCGGCGCGAGGATCAACTCGATGCAGGACGGCGGCGTCTTGCGCAGCCGACTGGGCTTCGCCGGCACGAAGGACTTCGGCGCCGGTTACGGCGCGGCCTTCACGCTGGAGACTGGCTTCAACGGCACCAACGGCGCGCAGGGCGACCAGCCCAACGCCAACGCCACCGGCCTGACCACCAGCGGCCGCCTGTTCGACCGCCAGGCCTGGGCCGGCCTCACCAGCCCGTACGGCGAGTTCCGCGTGGGCCGCCAGAACACCGACATCCAGTCGCAGGGCAACTACATCGACTACACCGAGCGCACCCTGGGCTCGGTGATCAACTCGTTCGGCGTGCCCTCGCGCTACGACGGCGACATGGCCTACCTCTCGCCGCGCATCGCGGGCGTGCAGGTGGTGGCCCACTACGCCATCGGCGGCGGCGGCCAGCAGAACACCAGCACGTTCAACCAGGGCGTGGCCCAGCTGCGCGTCGACTACGCCGCCGGCCCGATCCGCGTGGCCTACTCCGGCCTCGTGGCCAAGGCGCCCAACGGCGCCGTGCGCGGCCAGGAGATCTATTACCACAACGTCTACGCGAACTACGACTACGGCGTGGGCACGATCTACGCCGCCTACGTCCACTCCAACAACGGTGGCGGCGCGCTGAGCAACACCGGCGGCAACGAGGTGGGCAACATTCCCACGGTGGTCAACGGCGCCAACCTCACGGCGCGCACGAACTACGACATCTACCAGGTGTCGGCCGACTACCGCATGACGTCCACGCTGCGCCTCGGCGGGCTGTACGGCAAGATCAAGGACACGGACAACTCGAGCGGCAGCGCCACCGGCTGGTCGGTGGGTGCCTACTGGCAGGCCTTCTCCAACGTGACGATCTACGGGCTCGTCGACGAGATGTCCAACAGCTCCACCGGCGCGTTCGGGCTCGCCGGTTCGGCCGGCCTGACCAAGAACTTCTCGGGCACCAACCTGACCGGACGCCGCATCGTGGGCCAACAGGTGGGCGGCATCCTGCGGTTCTGAGCGAGCGATTCCGTCGCAGGTGACGGAGCAGGCAGACTGTTGTCGAATCCGGGCCTCCTCGCACGTCGTGGAGGTGACTGGCCGGTCGGCCAGGCGTTCCGAAAGGCATCATGAAACTGCTTCTCACCTCCGGCGGCGTCACGAACGCCAGCATCCACCGCGCGCTGGTCGACCTGCTGGACAAGCCGATCAGCGAATGTGCCGCCCTGTGCATCCCCACGGCCGGTTGGGGGCATCCGATGGGCACGCCCGCCGGCGCGTGGCGCTTCATCACCGGCAGGGGCGGCAACGCGATGACCGAGGTGGGCTAGAAGTCGATGAGCGCCGCATCCAGTACGCCAGGTACAACGCGTCGCCGCCGTTGACCAGCAGGTGGTGGACGGCAACGTGGAGGTGGTCTCGGAAGGCCACTGGCGGCACTTCCCGGGCTGACGGCGGGGGCGCGGTTGCGGGCGACAATCAGGGCCCATGCCCGCCATCCTGACCCCGCTTCGCGGCGACGCGATCCGCCTCACGCACGACGACGTGAATTACGAGCCCATCGGGCGCGACGCCGCGCTCGGCGCGCTGTTGTTCGCCCTGGACCTGCTCGGCCGCGACGCCATCGACGTGGCCGCCATGCGCTACGCCGACCGCGTGACGCTGGGCCCGGCGCTCGACGCCGCGCGCCAGCATGGATTGATCCTGCAGCGCCACGTCGGACGCGCCGACCGCGGTCGTCCGCTATTGCCCGCGGCGGCCACCGTCGACCACGCGGTCGCCTGGGTGCATGAGGCCGCCCGGGCCGGGCCCGACGCCGAGCGCGACCGCTTCTGCTCGCGCCTGGCGCGCCGGCTGGGCGACAACCCATGGTGCGACGAGCGCCCCGCCATCGCGCTGGAGAACCAGCAGTTCGGGATGTTCGAGGAAGGCTTCGAGGAGATCGAAGCCCTCCATCAGCCTCAGGACTGAACGCCGGCCAGCGCGTCGTTGAACGTGGCGCTGGGACGCATCGCCGCGCTGGTCTTCTCGACGTCGGGCAGGTAGTAGCCGCCGATGTCCACGGGCTTGCCCTGCACGTCGGACAGCTCGCCCACGATGGTCTTCTGCTTGGACGCGAGCGTGGCGGCCAGCGGCTTGAAGTGCGCCTGCAGCTCCAGGTCGTCGGTCTGCGCGGCCAGCTCCTGCGCCCAGTACAGCGCCAGGTAGAACTGGCTGCCGCGGTTGTCGAGCTCGCCGGTCTTGGGCGACGGCGACTTGTTGTTGTCCAGCAGCTTGCCGGTGGCCGCGTCCAGCGTCCTGGCGAGCAGCTTGGCCTTGGCGTTGCCGGTCTTTATGCCGAGGTCTTCCAGCGACACGGCCAGCGCCAGGAACTCGCCCAGCGAATCCCAGCGCAGGTGGTTCTCTTCCACCAGTTGCTTGACGTGCTTCGGCGCCGAGCCGCCCGCGCCCGTCTCGTACATGCCGCCGCCGGCCATCAGCGGCACGATGGACAGCATCTTGGCGCTGGTGCCCAGTTCCATGATGGGGAACAGGTCGGTGAGGTAG
>JACMOG010000762.1 GCA_014378125.1 Vitreoscilla sp.
CGCCCACCTCGCGGGCGAAGCCCATCTCGTGCGTGACGACGATCATGGTCATGCCGCTCCTGGCGAGCTGCTTCATCACGTCGAGCACTTCCTTGACCATCTCCGGGTCGAGCGCCGACGTGGGCTCGTCGAACAGCATCACGCGCGGCTGCATGGCCAGGCTGCGCGCGATGGCCACGCGCTGCTGCTGGCCGCCCGACAGCGCGAACGGGTGCTTGTGCGCGTGCGCCTGCATGCCCACGCGCTCGAGCAGTTCCAGCGCGCGCGCCTGCGACTCCTTGCGCGCGAGCTTGCGCACGCGGCGCGGGGCCAGCATCACGTTCTCCAGCACGGTGAGGTGCGGGAACAGGTTGAACTGCTGGAACACCATGCCCACCTCGGCGCGCAGCGCGTCGAGCGCCTTCTGGTCGTCGCCCACCTCGATGCCGTCGACCACGATGCGGCCGGAGTCGTGCTTCTCCAGGCGATTGAGCGTGCGCAGCAACGTGCTCTTGCCCGAGCCCGAGGCGCCGATGATGACGGCCACCTCGCCCGCGTTGAAATGGGTGCTGACGCCCTTGAGCACGGGCACCGACCCGAAGGCCTTGGTGACGTTGTCGACGGTGATCAGCGGGGCGGCAGGCATCGCACGACCGTTCGCAAATTCCATGCCATGCGCGCCCGTCATGCCAGCTTGTCCTCGATGTCGAAGCGGCGTTCCAGCGCGCCCGAGAAGTGCGTCATCACGGTGGTGAGCAGCAGGTAGATGCAGGCCGAGGCTACCAGCGGCTGGGTGGCGATGTAGGTCTTGGCGCGCAGCTGGTCGGCCACGTTGGTGAGCTCCACCAGGCCGATGACCGAGGTGAGCGACGAGTCCTTGAGCAGCGACACGATGTTGTTGACCAGCGCCGGCAGCGAGATCTTGAACGCCTGCGGCACGGTGACGTCGATGAACGTGAACCAGCGGTTCATGCCCAGCGAGCGCGCCGCCTCCAGCTGGCCCTTGGGCACGACCAGCAGGCCGGCGCGGATGGCCTCGGCGTTGTACGCGCCCACGTTGAGCGCGAGCGCGACCGCGCCCCAGCCGAACTCCTCCATCTTCACGAAGGGCAGCAGCTGCGGCAGCGCGAAGTAGGCGAAGAACACCTGGATCAGCAGCGGCGTGCCGCGGATCACCCACACGTAGAAGCCGGCGATCCAGCGCAGCGGCGGCACGCGCGAGAGCTTGCCCAACGCGGCCAGGGTGCCCAGGACGACGCCGGCCAGGCCGGACCCGACGGTGAGCTCCACCGTCACGCGCGCGCCGTCGGCGAAGGCCTGGGCGTTGCTGCCGATGGGCTCGGGCGCCAGCGCCACCAGGCGCGCCAGCAGCCACAGCAGCACGATCATGCCGACCACGGCCACGCCCATGGTGGCGTTGCTGCGCTGCTTGCGGCCCCACGCGGCAGGCCAGGGACTGCGAAGAAAGCTCATCACTTGCAGCGGATGTCTTCGTTGAACCACTTCTTCGAGATCGCGGCGTAGGTGCCGTCCGCGAGGACCGCGGCCAGCGCCTTGTCGAAGTCGCCCACCAGGCCCGCGTTGCCCTTGCTGACGGCGGCCGCGATCTTCTCGGTGAAGATGAAGTCGCCCTCCTTCAGCGGCGTGCCCGGCGTGGCCGCCAGCGAGGCCTTGCCGACGAACTTGTCGGTGACCCACGCGTCGACGTGGCCCGCCTCCAGCGCGGCGCGCGCCGAATTGTCCTGCGGGAAGTTCTTCACGTCCTTGACGGGCAGCTTCTTCGCCGCGTCGTAGTACGTGGTGCCGGTCTGCACGGCCACGACCTTGCCGGTGAGATCCTTGGCCGACCTGATGGCGCCGTCCCTGGAGATGATCACGCCGCCGGTGCAGTAGTGCGGGTCGGCGAAGGTGACGGCCTTGGCGCGCTCTTCGGTCACGCCGTGCGAGGCGATCACCAGGTCCCAGCGATCCTGCTGCAGGCCGATCAGCAGGCCGTCGAAGCCCATCATCTTCCAGTCCACCTTCAGGCCCATCCTGGCAGCGACGGCGTTGGCGACGTCCACCTCGAAGCCCGTGAGCTTGCCGTTGTCCACGAAGTTGAACGGCGCGAACTTGCCTTCGGTGGCGATCACGATGGTGCCGCTCTTGCGGATGTCCTGGAGGGCGCGGGCCTGCGCGGCGCCGACCGCCAGCAGGCTTGCGGCGGCTACCAGCGCGACACGGCGCGACAACGCGCGGATCGGGAAAAGGCTCGAGGTCATGGAGGAAGTCCTTCGTCGCTGGGACGTTTCGAATTCGGGGTCGGGCGGGTCAGAGGCCCAGGAAGTAGCGCTTGAGGCCGGCGAGGATCATCTCCACCGCGACGGCCGTCAGCACCAGGCCCATCAGCTTCTCGATGGCGGCCACCATCTGCGGACCGAGCGCGAGCCGGATGCGGTCGGCCGCCAGCAGCACCACGCCGCTCACGGCCAGCGCCGCGGTGAGCGCGCCGATCCAGGTAAGGAGATGCTCGGGCTGGCGCGAGGCCAGCAGCAGCACCGTGGCCATGGCCGACGGGCCGGCCAGCAACGGCACGGCCAACGGGAAGATGAACGGCTCGCGCTTGCTGACGTCGGCGCCGTAGATCTCGCCGCCGCCGAAGATCATGCGGATGGCGATGATGATCAGGATCACGCCGCCGGCGACCTCCAGCGAGCGCTCCGACAGCCGCATCAGGTTGAGGAAGCCCTGCCCCGACACCATGAACAACAGCAGCACGGCAAAGGCGATGAGCACCTCGCGCACCGCCACCAGGGTGCGGCGCTCTGGCGTGACCGCGCCCAGGATGGAAATGAACACCGGCAGGCTGCCGAACGGGTCGAGCACCAGCAACAGCAGGATGAAGGCGGAGAGAAACGTGTGATCCATGGGGGCGCGATTGTCTTTGAACGGCGCGTTCTGTCAGTGGCGCTTGCGCGACACCAGTGACGCAAGAAGCGGGCCGGTGGTTTCTGGCGAGCAAGGACACGCGGTTGTCACGAAACGGTCGACTGTAGCGGCCGGGGTGCGAAATAAGCGTTCCAAACATTGCGTGACTAACCCTAAGATACGCACGTTTCTTTCATGAAAGTCAGCGTGAGTACAGCTGCGAGCCCTTTGGACGCGATCGACAGAAAGATTCTTGAGAGCCTGCAGGTCTCCGGGCGGATGTCCAACGTGGAGCTCGCCGCCGCCATCCACCTCTCGGCGCCGCAGTGCTTCCGCCGGGTGCGCTCGCTGGAGGAGCGCGGCGTGATCCGCGGCTACCACGCCAACGTCGACGCGGCGACGCTGGGGCTCGACGTCGTCGCCTATGTCAGCCTCAACATCGTGGGCAACGCTTTCGGCCAGGTGCGCGAGATCGAGGCGCAGCTGCGCGACTTCCCGCAGGTGCTGGAGTGCCACATCGTGTCGGGCGACTGCGACTACCTGCTCAAGGTGGTGGCTCGAGACCTGAAGACGCTCTCGCACTTTCTCACCGACCGGCTGATGCAGGTGCCCGGCGTGGCCAACGTGCGTTCGATGATCTGCCTGGAGGAGATCAAGCCGGCCGGCCCGCTGCCGGTCGGCGCTTGAGTTCAAATACGGACGAGTGTAGTATTCATCCATGCCCAAGCCCTCCCACCGCGAGAAACTGCTGCACGTCGGCATGCAGGTCGTCCACGAACGCGGGTTCGGCGGCGCCAGCGTGCGTGACATCGTGCAGGCGGCCGGGGTGCCCCAGGGCTCGTTCACCAACCACTTCGCGTCGAAGGAGGCCTTTGGCCTGGAGGTGATCGACCTGTACTTCGCCAACGCGCAGCACAACATCCGCGACACCTTGCGCAACGACGACCTGCCGCCGCTGCAGCGCCTGCGCCTGTATATCGACAACGGCAAGAACCGCCTCAACCAGGACAGCATGAAGAATGGCTGCCTGTTCGGCAACTTCACTGCGGAGGCGAGCGACTCCAGCGAGCCGATCCGCGAGCGCCTCGTGGCGGTGTTCGGCGAGGTGCAGGCCGCCGTCGCGTACTGCCTGCGCGCCGCCGTGAAGGCGGGCGAGATCTCGCCCGCCCCCGACTGCGACGAGATCGCCGGCTTCGTCGTCTCGTCGCTGCAAGGCGCCAATCTGCTGGCCAAGGCCCAGCGCAGCCCGGTGCCGGTGGAGCGCTTCAAGGAAGTGCTGTTCGCCAGCGTGCTCAAGCGGATCGGCTGAGGGCGGCGAGAAGAAAGCGTACGAGCGTATTTTCTTGTTGACGCGTTCAATACGGTCGTACATACTTATTCCACCGGCCAGCCCGACGACATCGCCGACGTCATCGTGTTCCTCGCGTCGCCTCAGGCCGGGTTCCTCACGGGCCAGGTCATCGACGTCAACGGCGGCAAGACCGCGTCCTGAACAACCTCGGCAACAAAGGAATCGCCATGACCACCAAGACCCCCCGCATCCCGGGTCCCGACCATCCGATCTCGATCACGCCCCGACCGGGCCGCGTCGTCGTCAGCGTCGGAGGCCGTGTGATCGCCGACAGCCGCGCCGCGCTCACGCTGCAGGAGGCGGTCTATCCGCCCGTGCTGTACCTGCCGCGTGCCGACGTGGACATGACGCTGCTCGAGCGAACCACT
The DNA here is from genome assembly GCA_014378125.1 of Vitreoscilla sp. The sequence goes on from JACMOG010000762.1 coordinate 4,606, forward strand.
CACGCCACGTACTGTCCCTACAAGGGCGACTGCGCCTACTACAGCATCCCGTCCGGCGGCGAGCGCGCCGTCAATGCGGTGTGGACCTACGAGCAGCCCTACGACGCCGTGGCCGCCATCCGCGAGCACGTGGCGTTCTATCCCGACCGCGTCGATTCGATCGCCCTGCTCGACTGACGATGACCTCCACGCTCGGCCGGCGCGCCAGCTTCCACGTGGCCGCCGCCGTGGTCGCCCATACCCTGTGGACGAGCGCCGCGCCCGCCCTCACCTATCCGCTGTATGCGGCGCGCTGGCACCTGACCCCCACGGTCACCCAGGGCATGTTCGCCGTCTATCCGGTGGCGGTGGTGCTGACGCTGCTGCTGTTCGGCAACCTGTCCGACCGCATCGGACGGCGCGCGGCGATCCTGGCGGGGGTCGCGTCGTCGCTGCTGGGGGTGGGCCTGTTCGCGCTGGCGCCCGGGGTGGCGTGGCTCTACGCCGGCCGCGCGTTCATGGGCATCGGCGTGGGGCTGTCGGCGAGCCCGGGCACCGCCGCGCTGGTGGAGTTCAGCGCGCCGGGCGCGCAGGCGCGGGCCAACGTGGTGGCCACGGCGGCCACCGCGTTCGGGCTGGGCATGGCCACGCTCAGCGGCGGGGCGTTGATCCAGTACGCGCCCTGGCCGTTGCGCCTGAACTTTCTCGTGCTGTTCGGCGTGCTGGCGGCGGTGTCCGCGGCCGCGTGGTCCCTGCCGCGCCCGACCGCCGCCGAGCGGGCGACGGCACCGCCGTGGCGCCC
>JACMOG010000763.1 GCA_014378125.1 Vitreoscilla sp.
GCCAACAAGACGATGACCACGGGCGAGGGCGGCATGATCGTCACGCGCCATACCGAGCTGGCCAAGCGCATGAAGGTGATGCGCCTGCACGGCATGAGCCGCGACGCGTTCGACCGCTTCACCGCCACCACGCCCAGCTGGTACTACGAGATCGTGGCGCCGGGCTTCAAGTACAACCTCACCGACATCGCCGCCTCGCTGGGCCTGCAGCAGCTCAAGCGCATCGACGGCTTCCAGAAGCGCCGCGTCGAACTGGCCAATGCGCTAGACGCCGGCCTGTCCGGCCTGCCGCTGATCCTGCCGCCGCGCGCGCCGGTGGGCGGCCAGCACTCGTGGCACCTGTACGTGGTGCGGCTCACCGACGAGGCCAAGGTGTCGCGCGACCAGTTCATCGAGCGCCTGTTCGCCGCGGGCATCGGCGTCAGCGTGCACTACATCCCGCTGCACCTGCAGCCGTACTGGCGCGACCGCTACGAGCTCACGCCGCAGCAGTTCCCGCACAGCCAGCGCGCGTTCGAGCGCATGGTCAGCCTGCCGTTGTATACGCGCATGACTGATGCCGACGTGGCCCGCGTTTGCGCCGCGGTGCGCGCCGCGCTGGCCTGATTCTGCCGCGCGCCGCAACGGCTTCACGCCAGCGCGCTGCCTGGAACACCCCATGCTACTGATCCTCCTCGTATCCCTCGCCGGCAGCCTGCTGGCCACGCTGGGCCTCATCGCGTCGGCGCACCGCCACGCGCACCTCTCGGCCGATCACGACCTGTCGGGCCCGCAGAAGATGCACCACGAGGCCGTGCCGCGCGTCGGCGGCGTGGGCATCTTCACCGGCCTGCTGGCGGGCGCCGCCGTGGCCGCATGGACGTTGCCCGGACAGCGGCATGAGATCCTGCTGTTCGTGGCGTGCACGTTGCCGGCGTTCCTCTCCGGGCTGTGGGAGGACGTCACGAAGGCCATCTCGCCGCGCCGCCGCATGGTCGCCCTGGCGCTGTCGGGCGTGCTCGGTGTGGTGCTGCTCAATGGCGTCATCCTGCGCACCGGCTTCCTGCCGCTCGACCACCTGTTGCTGGCCAACGGACTGGCCTGGACCGGCATCCTCGGCGCGGTCTTCGGCGTGACGGGCGTGTCCAACTCCGTCAACATCGTCGACGGCCTGAACGGCCTCGCGTCGATGTGCGTGGCCATGATGGCCGCCGCGCTGGCCTGGATCGCGTTCCGCGTGGGCGACGCGCTGGTGGCATCGCTCGCGCTCGCCTCGTTGGGCGCCACGCTCGGCTTCTTCGTGTGGAACTACCCTCGCGGCAAGGTGTTCCTGGGCGACGGCGGCGCCTACATGCTGGGCTTCATCGTGGCGGAGCTGGGCATCCTGCTGGCGGCGCGCCATCCCCAGGTGTCGGTGCTGGCGCCGCTGCTGGTCGGGGTGTATCCGTTCCTCGAGGCGCTGTTCTCCATGTACCGCCGCCGCGTGCTGCAGGGCCGCTCCATGACCCAGCCCGACGGCATCCACCTGCACACGCTGATCTACCGGCGCCTGCGCCGCGACGTGACGGGCAGCGCCCGGCGCGCCAACTCGGGCACGTCGCCGTTCCTGTGGCTGCTGGCGGCCGTCGGCATCGTGCCCGCGGCCATCTGGTGGAACGACTCGACGGTGCTCGCCCTGGTGTCGTGCGTGTTCGTGCTGTGCTACTTCGACGTGTATTGGCGCATCGTGCGGTTCAAGTCGCCGCGCTGGATGAAGGCCCGGCGTCGCCTGCCGCCGCGCCGTCCCGCGGTGCGCTGACGGCCCCATGCTCAAGCGCGTCTTCGACATCCTGGCGGCCCTGGTGGGCCTGGTCATCTTCGGACTGCCGATGCTGGTCGTCGCGGCCTGGATCCGCCTCGATTCGCCGGGCCCGGTATTCTTCCGCCAGGTGCGCGTGGGCCGCCACGGCAAGGTCTTTCGCATCCACAAGTTCCGCACGATGAGCGTGGACGCCGAGCGCCGCGGCCCGCAGCTCACCGTGGGCGCCGACGTGCGCGTCACGCGCGCGGGGCGCGTGCTGCGCGCCAATCGGCTGGACGAGCTGCCCCAGTTCCTGGACGTGCTGGCCGGCGACATGAGCCTCGTGGGCCCGCGCCCCGACGTGCCGCGCTACGTCGACCAATGGCCTCCCGCGCTGCGCGATCGCGTGCTGGCGGTGCGCCCCGGCATCACCGATCCGGCGTCGCTGAAGTTTCGCGACGAGGCCACGCTGCTGGCCCAGGCCGCCGACCCGGAACGCGAATACATGGACGTGATCCTGCCGCGCAAGCTGGCGCAGGCCGCCGACTACGCCGACCACGCCTCGCTGTGGACCGACCTCGCCGTGATCGGCCGCAGCGTCGGCGTCCTCCTCTTCCGTTGATCGCCTCGTGAACCCACTTTCCAAGTATCAGCCGCCCACCGTCTGGCTCCGCCTGGATCACTTCCTGGCGCGGCTGCGGCCGTACCGCGAGCCGCTGTCGCTGCTGGTGGACGGCCTGCTGATCGCCTTCGCGTGGAACGTCACCTACCTGTTTCGCATCGGCTTCGACCGCTGGTTCGACGCGCGCCCCTGGTACGACATCTGGGTGATGCTGGGCATCGTCGCCACCTACCTCGCGCTGTTCGCGCTCTTGCGCGTGCCGCAGAGCATGTGGCGCTTCTCCGGCTTCGGCGAGGTGAAGCGCCTCACCTGGGCCTGCCTGGGCGCCGGCATCGCCTGCGCGGCCGTCGTCATGGGCCTGCAGCTGTACGGCGTGCCGCGCTCGGTGCTGGCGCTGCATCCGCTGGTGACGCTGATGTCGGTGTGCATGGTGCGCATCGCCTACCGCACGCTCTACGAGCACTCGCGCGCGCAGATCACGGGCGGCGACAAGGAGGTGCGGCGCGCCGTGATCCTGGGCGCCGGACAGGCCGCCAAGCGGCTGATGGCCGGCCTCCACCAGCAGGGCTGGATCGTGATGGGCATGCTGGACAACGACCCGGCCAAGCAGGGCGCGCGCATCTCGGGCGTGCCGGTGCTGGGGCCGCTGGAGGCGGTGGGCGACCGCGCGGTGCTGGGGGCCGCCACGCATCTGATCATTGCGCTGCCGGGCTCCACCGCGCGCCAGCGTCGGCGCGCGTTCGAGCTGGCGAGCGCGTCGGGGCTGCCGGTGCTGACGGTGCCGTCGGCCGACGAGCTGCGCCAGGGCGACCCCGACCTGGCCCGCGGCGTGCGCGACATCGAGCCCGAGGATCTGCTGGGCCGCGAGCCCGTCAAGCTGGACGAGCAGGGCATCGACCAGGTGCTGCATGGCAAGACGGTGCTCATCACCGGCGCGGGCGGCAGCATCGGCTCGGAGCTGTGCCGCCAGGTGGCGCGCTACAAGCCGTCGAAGCTGGTGCTGGTGGAGCTGTCGGAGTTCAATCTCTACACGATCGAGCAGGACCTCAGCCATCGCTTCCCGCAGCTCGAGCTCGTTCGCCTGATCGGCGACGTGAAGGATCTCGTCCAGATCCAGCGCATCTTCGACAATTGGAAGCCCCAGGTCGTGTTCCACGCGGCGGCTTACAAGCATGTGCCGCTGATGGAGGAACACAACTCGTGGGCGGCGCTGCGCAACAACACATTGGGCACGCACAACGCGGCGCTGGCGGCCGCGCGGGTCGGAGCGGAGCGCTTCGTGCTGATCAGC
>JACMOG010000067.1 GCA_014378125.1 Vitreoscilla sp.
CAGCGCGGCCAGGTTGCTCTGCGCGCCGGTGGGCAGGAACAGCGCGGCCTCCTTGCCCAGCATCGAGGCGATGCGCTCCTGCAGCGCGTTGACGCTCGGGTCGTCGCCCAAGACATCGTCGCCCAGCGGGGCCGGGAACATCGCGTCGCGCATCGCGCGGGGGGGCCGCGTGACGGTGTCGCTGCGCAGGTCGACCGGCGCGCTCATTGCGCCCGTCCGATCTCGAGGAAGTTGCGCAGCATCGCGTGGCCGTGCTCCGACAGGATGGATTCGGGATGGAACTGCACGCCCTCCATCGGCGTGCGCGTGCCATGCAGCTCGCGGTGGCGCACGCCCATGATCTCGCCGTCCTCGGAGCGCGAGGTGACCACCAGCTCGGCCGGGCAGGTGTCGGGCTCGATGGCCAGCGAGTGGTAGCGGATCACGCTGAACTCGCGCGGCAGGCCCTTGTAGACGCCGTCGCCGTCGGTGGTGAGCGTGCTCGCCTTGCCGTGCATCTGGCGCTGCGCGCGCACGATCTTGCCGCCGAGGGCCGCGCCGATGGCCTGGTGGCCCAGGCAGACGCCCAGGATCGGCAGCTTGCCGACGAAGGCCTGGATGGCCGGCACGCACACGCCGGCCTCGGCGGGCGAGCACGGTCCGGGCGACAGCACCAGGTGGTCGGGCTTCATCGCGCCGATCTCCTCCACGCTGATCTCGTCGTTGCGCACCACCCGCACCTCTTGCCCGAGCTCGCCGAAATACTGCACGAGGTTGAACGTGAATGAATCGTAGTTGTCGATCATCAACAGCATGAGCGTTCCTGTATCTGGAGATCTTGGAAGGATCGACCGGGGTATTCCGCGGCGGCGCGGAAGAGTCGATCGGGGTGTCTCGTCAACCGCGGTGGCCCGCGGTTCGGTCGAACGGGGCGCACGCCAACGGCGGCGCGACCCGGGCCGGGATCTTCACCAGCGCCAATGCCCGGTGTGGAGGATGGTCGAGAGCTGCTTCATGTCCGCGCCATTCTAAACGCGTTGCGCGCGTTGCGCGTGTCGGTCGCTTCGCATCCACGCAACCGTGTCTCCGCGCGCGAAACGCCCCGCGTGTGCGGACTCCCCGCATCGCGCCGCCGCCTCGACATCGCTACGATGGAGGCCAAACCCGCCCCTGCCCGCCATGCCCACGCAAGACGACCCTTCCGATTCCCCGCCGACGCGCCTGTCCGACGCCCCGGGCGCCCGTGCGCCCGCCCGCAGGACGCGCCGGCGCGACCCCGTCGACGAGGCTGCTGCCACGCAACAGCCTCCGCCCTCGGTCGACGAGCAGCTCGATCGCGCCGAGATCTGCTCGCGCTCGGGCCGCATCGACGAGGCCATCGCCATCTGCGTGGCCCTGCGCGCCACGCTGACGCCGCCGGCCGACACGCAGAGCATCGCGTGGTGCGACTTCGTGCTGGCCCTGAGCCACCTCAACGCGGGCCGCGCCAAGGAGGCCGTCATCGCCGCCTACCGCGCCGTCGGCAAGCTCGAGCCCGGCACGCGCCTGCTGCGCAGCCTCACCGTGCTGGCCTCGGCCACCGCGCGCACCGGCGACGCCGCCGGCGCGCACGAGATGCTGGAGCGCGCCAAGCGCCAGCTGCCGCTGGTGCAGAGCCCGCGCGACCGATGCCTGTTCTGGGCCAACAGCGGCACCACGTACCACGCGCTGGGCGACATGGAGCAGGCCGTCAAGCACTCCATGATCGCCGAGGCGCTGCTGCCCGAGTTCGACGACGTCTACCTGCACTCGGCCTGCCGCATGAACCTGCTGCTGCAGCGCCTCATCCTGGAGGTGGCGCACTGCAACGGCGTGGAGACCCCCGAGCTCACCGAGTTGCTGGCCGCCTACTCGTCGCAGGTGGAACGCCTGGTGGCGGCCGGCCAGCACTATCCGGTGGCCAAGGGCAGCGAGGACATCGCCGACGCGTACATCGCGCTGGGCCAGCACGAGAAGGCGCGCGAAGCGCTGCAGATCGGCGTGAAGTCGGCCGACGCGGCCAAGGCCGGACCGGATCGCGGCATCCTCGAGCTGCGCCTGGGCCGCATCGCACGCCTGGCCGGCCAGTACCGACGCGCGCAGGCCCACATCGGGCTCGCGCTCGAGCTGCTGGCCGAGAGCGCGCTGCTGAAGGAGCTGGCCGAGGCCCACCTGGAGAACAGCCTGCTCAACGAGGAACGCCAGCACTGGCGCGCCGCGCTGGACAGCTACCGCGAGTCGGCACAGATCCGCGAACGGCTGCTGGTGGCGCAGTCGGACGCGCGCGCCCATGCGCTGACGGTGCGCTTCGAATCGGAGCGCGCCCGCGGCGAATGACAGGGGCCGATATAGGGGCCTACTGCACCAACGACGGCGCGGCCTTGGTGGCGCGCCACGCCTTGAGCTTGTCGAGCTTGGCCGCGTAGATGTCGTAGTCGCTGCGCCGCACGGAGTCCTCCATCGCCAGCGCCATCTCGCGGCGCGCCTCGTCGAGGCGGTCCAGCTGGAAGTCGGCCACCGCCAGTGCGTAGTGGAACTCGTGATAGTCCGGGGCGCGGTCGAGTTCCTTGAGGAACAGCTCGCGCGCCTTCGCGTAGTCGCCGCCGTGCAGCGCCACCTGGCCCTGCGCGTACCAGTAGAACGGCGGCGTGGGTTCGACGGCGGCCAGGTGCGCCTTCACGGCGTCGGCCTCGGCGGTGCGGCCCAGGCCGCGCAGCGCCTGCTCGTAGTTCGCCAGCACCCGCGCGTCGTCGGGATGGCCGGACAGCGCGAAGCGCAGCACGGTCTCGGCCCGCGCGGCGTCGCCGCGCCGCAGGTAGACCACGCCCAGCGTGTTGTACGAGCTGAAGAACTGCGGGTCGAGCTGGATGGCCTGGCGGGCGCGCCAATAGGCATCGTCGAGCTGGCCGTGCACCATCGCCTCGGCGGCACGGTTGTTCATGAACATCGCCAGCACGGTGGACTCCGAGATCGGACGCACCTTCTGCTTGCCTTCGGCCGGCATGAAGTCGATCGTGTACACATCGGCGCGATCCGCCTTTCCGAGGGTGTCGATGAAGTAGTGCTCCAGCACCAGGTTGACATGGCCGCTGAAGAAATACATGCCGCCGGAGCGGCTCCACGTGTCGTCGATCGCCACCTGCTGGTAGGTCACCCGCAGGTCGAGCGCCTTGGCGAACGCGCCCGTCATGATCACCAGCGACAGGCAGTTGCCCTGGCGGGCGTTGAACGCCTCGGCCGCGGTACGGGTGGTGCTGGAGTCGTACTCCAGCTTCAGCTTGGCGCGGTCGTACAGCGCCTCGGTCATCGCCTGGCGCACGCCCTTCCTGCCGGCATCCGGCGTCACCACCTGGTCGATGTAGGCCTGCATCTCCGGCGTGATGCGGAACACGTCGGCAGGATCGATGGGCTCCCTGGCCGGCGCCACGTGCGCATCGTCGAACATCCCGGGCGTCGCGGCGCGCAACTCGGGCTGCAACGACGCGCAGCCGGCCAGCAGGCCGACGGCGGCCGCCACCAGCAGCCGCGCGGGCAAGGCGGCACGGCGGCCACGGGCAAACAACGACCGGCGGGACATCGGCATGGCGAACTCCTCGACTTGCTTGTCCGCGCCCACCCCGGGCGCGCAGATTCCGAGACCGACTATGCGCCTTTCGGGCGCGCTGGCAAGAGGGACGTCCGCGGGGTCAGAAGCCCTCTTCCACCAGCTCGGCCGCGCGCAACAGCGCGCGCGCCTTGGCCTCGGTCTCGCGCCATTCCATCTCGGGAATCGAATCTGCCACGACGCCGGCCGCGGCCTGCACGTAGAGCGTGTTGTTTTGCACGATTCCCGTGCGAATCGCGATGGCCACGTCCATGTCGCCCGCGAAGCTCAGGTAGCCGCAGGCCCCGCCGTAGATGCCGCGCTTGACGGGCACGAGCTCGTCAATGATCTCCATCGCGCGGATCTTGGGCGCGCCGCTGAGCGTGCCGGCCGGAAAGGTGGCGCGCAGCACGTCCATGTTGGTGAGCCCCGGCTTGAGCAGGCCTTCCACGTTGCTGACGATGTGCATCACGTGGGAGTAGCGCTCGACGACGAACGCGTCGGTCACCTTGACGCTGCCCGTCTGGGTGATGCGGCCGATGTCGTTGCGCGCCAGGTCGATCAGCATCAGGTGCTCCGCGCGCTCCTTCGGGTCCTCCAGCAGCTCCTTCTCGATGGCCACGTCGGCCTCGGGCGTCGCGCCGCGCGGACGCGTGCCGGCCAGCGGGCGGATCGTGATCTTCTCGCCCTCGGCCACGCGCTCGTGGCGCACCAGGATCTCGGGCGACGCGCCCACGATCTGGAAGGTACCCATGTCGTAGAAGTACATGTAGGGCGACGGGTTGAGCGAGCGCAGCGCGCGGTACAGGCTCAGCGGCGATTCGGTGTAGCGCTTCTGCAGCCGCTGGCCCACCTGCACCTGCATCATGTCGCCGGCGGCGATGTACTCCTTGGCCTTGAGCACGGCCTCGATGTAGGCCTCCTTGGAGAACTCGCGTTGCACCGCGTACGACGGACCGCGCCTGACCGCCGGGGCCGTCACGGAATAGCGCAGCTTGTCCGACAGTTCGCCCAGGCGCTTCTTCGCGGCGAAGAACGAGTCGGTGCGCGACGGGTCGATGTAGACGATCAGGTACAGGCGCCCCGACAGGTTGTCGATGACCGCCAGCTCCTCGGTCTGCAGCAGCAGGATGTCGGGCGTGTCGAGGCCGCCCGGCTTGGTGGTGCCGGCCAGCTTGGGCTCGATGTAGCGCACGGCGTCGTAGCCGAAGTAGCCGGCGAGGCCGCCGCAGAAGCGCGGCAGGCCGGGCCGCAGCGCCACCTTGAAACGCTTCTGGAACGCCTCGATGAAATCGAGCGGGTTGCCGGCGTGCGTTTCCACCACCTCGCCGTCGGTGATCACCTCGGTGAGCGTGCCCGTGCTCTGCACGCGGGTGCGGGCCGGCAGCCCGATGAACGAATAGCGGCCAAAGCGCTCGCCGCCCACGACGGATTCGAGCAGGAAGCTCTGCGGCTGTCCACCTGCCAGCTTGAGGTACAGCGACAGGGGCGTCTCGAGGTCGGCGAACGCCTCGAAGATCAGCGGGATGCGATTGAAGCCCTGGGCGGCGAGGCTCTTGAATTCGAGTTCGGTGATCACGTTGGAAGACTCCGGTGGCCGGGGACGCAGCGACGTCGACGTCGGATGAGGGCTGCGCCCCGGCAAAGATTCTCGGCGACGCCGTGTCGGGCGTCGTCCCTGGTGCACGCGCGGGGCTCGCGCTACCGCGGTGCGGCACCGGCGCACCGCGACGGTGCCCGTGGCGGGCGTGTCAGCGGCGGCAGGCGCGCGCGTTCGTCACGAACGGCGTCGCCAGACCCAGGCTCCCTGGTCGTGCGACCGCACCGCGCACGCTTTCGCGGCGGTGCAGGAGGAAAAGAGGCCTTCGGACATGCGAGTCAGTTTAGCCGATGCGTTCGCCGAGTCGAAAGCGCGAAGTCGACGCGGCTCGAACCGGCTGCCTTCGGACTTGGCGAAAGCGCCGGCCACCGTGAAGTGACGGAATGCGCATTCCGCGGGCTTTGGCAATCCCTTTTTCCCGGCATACGCCTTGCATGCGGTTGCTTGTCGCTAAACTTCGCTGCAACGTTGCGTTGCCGTCGTTGGGACGCAAAGTCACCTGGTTTCCCCACGCAAGACGGAGCCCCAAAGCTCCCGATCTGCGCCTTCAACGTGTCACTTGAGCACGACCGCCATGACTGATTCGAGAATCATCGCGCGCTGCGTCCTGATGCTGTGCGGCATTGCTGCCTGCTCGGGGGCGATGGCCCAGGTGATGGCACCGTCGGCCGCCGCCTCCGGCGCCGCCGAACGGGCGCAGGAGGAGACCGACCGGACCATGTACTGGATCCGCGTCCTCTCCGCCACTCCGGCGCCCAAGACGCCGGCCGCCCCCAAGCCCGTGGCGGCCGCGCCGGCAGCGGCGCCCGCACCGCAGGCCAAGGCGCCCGCGCCCGAACGCGTCAAGGTGGCCTCCGCCACGCCCGCGGCCACCGTGGTCGCGGCCAACACGGCCGACATCGCCAACGCCACGCCGGCGTCGGTCGTGGCCGCCGCGCCGGCCGCGATCGCGCCTTCGCTGGCCGCCGGCAACGGCAACGCCAGCGCGATGACCACGGCCGGCCTGGGCGCCGGCGTCTCGTCGGGCGGCGTCGCCGCCGGGCTCGCCCCCCCCCCCGCCACCCCCCCCCCGATCGACCCGCCCCCCGGGGAGGGGGGGGCGGCCCCGGGCCTGCTCATGGGCAAGTCGGCCGGACCGCCGGTCCCCC
>JACMOG010000764.1 GCA_014378125.1 Vitreoscilla sp.
ACGGCGCGCAGGAACAGCTGCTTCATCTCGACGAACGCGCGGCGCGATTCGATGCGCGCGGACCGCGTGGCCGGCAGGCCGTCGTGCTCGAGGAACTCGGCCTCCGGCGGCAGCTGGGAATCGAGCTCGGCCAGGCCGAGCAGGTCGATGCGAGGGCTAGTGGACATCGGCGGGTTCCGTCAAAGGGGTGCTGGTGCGCTGGGCACGGGTGGGGAAGTGCTGGTTCACGCGCGCCAGCCGGACATCCGCCTCGATCTGGTTGATGTGGCGCGAGATCAGCGTGTACAGCTCCGAGCGCAGGTGCCACAGCTCGCGCAGCGAACGGGCGTGCTGGGCGCGCTTGAGCAGGCCGTAGTGATCCGCTTCGAGCAACCCGGTCATCGCCGCGACGAACTCGCCGCGGGCCTTCTCCAGCGGCGTGCGCAGGGCCGGGATGGCCTCCACGTTGCCACCCACCAGCCAGCGCAGCGCGGCCGACCACAGCGAGTCGGGCTGCGGACAGACGTCCGGCGGGCAGACGTTCATGCGCAGCGTCGTCGGAGCGGCGGGCTTGCGGTGGAGGAGGCGATGGAGAAGGGCGGTGCTCATGGTGTGGATTTCGGCCCGAAGGGGCTGAAACATGAGCTGATTGTTAAAAATTGCAGCTTTGCGTAAGCGCGGATAAAGACCTGTCTTCCCGACAGTTAATTGGCCGGATTCACCCGCCATTCCTCGGCCACTCAGTGCGCCGCGACGGCAGCCTTCGCAGCGGAAATCGCCGCCTGCGGCGCCCCTTGCCGGGCCCGGTCGATGGCCACGCACAGCTCGCGGGCGCCGTCGACGAAGCGCGGCCCGCTGCGTGAGATGAGGTCGCCCTCGATGCGGCCGAACTCGGCGTGCCTGGTGGCGCTCACCTGTTTGAACTCGGCCCAGCGTCCCGGCCTGGCCGGCTCGCTGGCGCTGCCGGCGGTCATCACCAGCTCGGGATTGCGCTGCACCGCCGTCTCCCAGCTCACCGTGGCGGTGAGCGTGGGCAGCTCGGAGAACACGTTGGAGCCGCCGCAGGCGGTGATGGCGCTGGAGATCACGTGCTGGCCGTTGAGCGTCATCAACGGCGCGTCCCACAGCTGGAAGAACACACGCACCGGCCGGCGGCCCGCGTAGGTGGCCCTGAGTGCCGCCCAGTCGTTGGTGATCGCCTGCGCGCGGGCCTGCGCCACGCCCTCGGTGCCGGCGAGGCGGCCGATGCGGCGCAGGGTATCGGCCAGACCGGCCACGTTGCGCACCTCGATCTCGTACACCGGCACGCCCAGCGAACGCAGCTTCGACTTGATGCGCTCGGGCGTGCCACTGCCCCACACGAGCACCAGGTCGGCCTTGAGCTTGGCGAGCGCCTCGTAGTTGACGGTGAACGCGTCGCTGATCACGGGCTTGGACAAGGCCTCGGGCGGATAGTCGCTGTAGCGGCCCACGGCCACCAGCTGGCCGCCCGCGCCGGCGGCGTACACCAGCTCGGTGAGGTGCGGCGCGAGCGCCACGATGCGTTGGGCCGGATGGGCCAGCGCCACCTCGTGTCCGCCGTCGTCCACCAGGCGCAGTTCGATCGGGTCGG
>JACMOG010000765.1 GCA_014378125.1 Vitreoscilla sp.
GGCAGCGCGAAGAAGTGGCCGTCGTGCACGCGGCTGGGCACGAGGTAGTAGCGCGCGCCTTCCGGGGTGCTCTTGGTGAGCATCGGGGTCTCGATGGCGACGAAGCCGTTCTTGTCGAGGAACTGGCGCACTTCCATCGCCACGCGGTAGCGCAGCATCAGGTTCTTCTGCATCTGCGGGCGACGCAGGTCCAGCACGCGGTGCGTGAGGCGCGTGGTTTCCGACAGGTTCTCGTCGTCGAGCTGGAACGGCGGCGTGACGCTGGGGTTCAGCACTTCCAGCTCATGGCACAGCAGTTCCACCTTGCCGCTGGCGAGGTTGGCGTTGAACTTGTCGTCGGGGCGCAGGCGCACGAGGCCCACGACCTTGATGCAGAACTCGTTGCGCACGCCTTCGGCCGTCTTGAACATCTCGGCGCGGTCGGGGTCGCAGACGACCTGGACCAGGCCTTCGCGGTCGCGCAGCTCGATGAAGATGACGCCGCCGTGGTCGCGGCGACGGTGGGCCCAGCCCATGAGGGTGACGGTCTGGCCGGCCAGCTTCTCGCTGACGAGGCCGCAATAAGTGGTTCGCATGGCAGTACTCCGTTTATCGGTACGGTGTTTGTCTGGACGCACTGCGCGCCTTCTGGCGGCGCGCGAGCGGATCCTGGGTTGGGGTGGCAGGCCGGAGCGGGGGGTGACCCTCAGGACTGAACGCCGATGACCTCGGGGCGTTCAGCCCACCCGATTGGGGTCGGCCCCCTCCGGCGGAACCAGGATTCCGGCCGGGGGCGCCACGACGCCCATGGAGATGATGTACTTCAACGCCTCGTCCACGCTCATGCGCAGCGGCTTGCAGGCGGCGCGCGGCACCATCAGGAAGAAGCCCGACGTCGGGTTGGGCGTGGTGGGCACGTACAGGCTCAAGTGTTCTCCGGGCAGGCCGGCCGCGACCTCCCCCGAGGGCCTGCCGGTGACGAACGCGATCGTCCAGCTGCCTTCGTGCGGGTACTGCACCAGCACCGCCTCGCGGAACGCGTTGCCATTGGTGGAGAACAGGGTGTCGGAGACCTGCTTGACCGACACGTAGATCGACTTGACGATGGGAATGTGCGACAGCAGGTAGTTCCACTGCTTGAGCCACCACGCGCCCACGATGTTGGTGACCAGCATGCCGGTGATCAGCAGCAGCAGCACGAGCAGGATCACGCCCAGTCCCGGCACCTTCGTCAGCGCGTCGACGAGGTTCTGCGAGCTGTCGCTGTGCTCCGGCCCGGCGATGACTCGCTGCAGGCCCGTTAGCACGCCATGGAACATGCCGTCCATGAGGTTGATGGCCCACATGAGCACGCCCACCGTGATGGCGAGCGGCAGCCACACGAGCAGGCCGGCGAAAAGGTATTTTCTCAAGAAGGGCTCCCGCCGGACGGCGCCGGGGCCGCGGCCGGGGGCGAGGCCTTGACTCCGCCTTCCGGCGAGCTCGCGGGCGCGGCGGCGGGCGTGGCCGCACCGGCGGTGTCGCCAGGAGTGGCCGCCGCCGCCGGAGCGGGCGCGTTGCCTCCCTTGAAGTCGGTGGCATACCAGCCGGAGCCCTTGAGCTGGAATCCGGCGGCGGTCACCTGCTTCTGGAACTGCTCGGCACCGCACGCCGGGCAGGTGGTGAGCACCGGGTCGGACATCTTTTGCAGCACGTCGCGCGAATGGCCGCACGAAGCGCAGCGATACGCGTAGATCGGCATGGCTAGGCTCTTTGGAGTTAACTTCAAATTATAGATGCCCGGGCCGCCTGGGGCAGGGAATCCCCGGCGCCGCAGGCGGCGAGCCTTGAATATGAGGGCTTATCCCGACGAAACAACCTCGTCCCGCGTGGATCCTGCGACTGCGCGCAGGATGACACTTCAACGGTCATCCTGCGCGAAGTCGCAGGATCCATGCGTCCATTCAGTGGAAGTGCGGGAACAGTCGCACCGCGCTCAGTCCGACCACGAAACCGACGGCCACCCACAGCATCGCCTGCAGCAGCCGGTTGGTGCGCCGCTGCTCCTTCAGCAACGCGGCCACCAGCACCGCCGAGGCGGGCGCGGCGTCGCCGTCGGACTTGTGCGCGGCCAGGCTCAACGCCTGGTGCACGAGCCGTGGCAGCGCCGGCAGGTAGTGCGCGTAGCGCGGCGCCTCGTCCTTCAAGCGGTCGATGAAGCCGCGCCAGCCCACCTGCTGGTTCATCCAGCGCTCCAGGAAGGGCTGCGCGGTGCTCCACAGGTCGAGCTCGGGATCGAGCTGGCGGCCCAGGCCCTCGACGTTGAGCAACGTCTTCTGCAGCAGCACGAGCTGCGGCTGGATCTCGACGTTGAAGCGGCGCGAGGTCTGGAACAGGCGCAACAAGATTTGACCGAACGAAATATCTTTCAGCTGCCCGTCCAAAATCGGTTCGCAGCAC
>JACMOG010000766.1 GCA_014378125.1 Vitreoscilla sp.
ATGAGGTACTCGCGGCCGAAGCTGAGGTTGGCGCCGGCATAGGCGGCGGCCACCACCTCGCTCTGCTCGGCCTGCGCCAGCTCGGCGATGGCGTGCACCCCGGCCACTTCCATCGCCTCCTTGATGGTGGTGGCGCCGCAGTCGAGCGCGCCGCGGAAGATGTACGGGAAGCACAGGACGTTGTTGACCTGGTTCGGATAGTCCGACCGTCCGGTGGCCATGATCGCGTCATTGCGCACGGCCAGCACGTCTTCGGGCGCGATCTCGGGCGTGGGGTTGGCCAGCGCGAAGATGATCGGGTTGGCGTTCATGGTGGCCACCATCGCGGGCTTCAGCACGCCGCCGGCCGACAGGCCCAGGAACACGTCGGCGCCGTGCATCACCTCGGCCAGCGTGCGCAGCGGCGTCTCCTGCGCGAACTCGGCCTTGTCGGGATCCATGAGCTCCACGCGGCCCGTGTAGACAACGCCCGCGAGGTCGGTGACCCAGATGTTGCGGCGTGGCATGCCCAGCTTCAGCAGCAGGTTGAGGCACGCGAGCGCGGCGGCGCCGGCGCCCGACACCACCAGCTTGACCTCGGTGATGGCCTTGCCGCTCACCTTCAGGCCGTTCATCAGCGCCGAGCCCACCACGATGGCCGTGCCGTGCTGGTCGTCGTGGAAGACAGGGATCTTCATGCGCTTGCGCAGCTCGCGTTCGACGTAGAAGCAGTCGGGCGCCTTGATGTCCTCGAGGTTGATGCCGCCGAAGGTGGGTTCGAGCGCGGCGATGCAGTCCACCAGCTTGTCGAGGTCGTTCTGGGCGATCTCGAGGTCGAACACGTCGATGCCGGCGAATTTCTTGAACAGGACGCCCTTGCCTTCCATCACCGGCTTGGACGCCAGCGGGCCGATGTTGCCCAGGCCCAGCACGGCGGTGCCGTTGGTGACCACGGCCACGAGGTTGCCTCGCGCGGTGTAGCGGAACGCGTTGGCGGGATCGGCGACGATCTCTTCGCAGGCCGCGGCCACGCCCGGTGAATAGGCGAGAGCGAGATCGCGCTGGTTGATCAGCGACTTGGTCGGCGTGACCGAGATCTTGCCCGGGGTGGGGAACTCGTGGTATTCGAGCGCGGCCTGTCGGAGTTCGGCGCGCTTGTCTTCTTGAGTGCTCATCGGCGATCCTGTTGTCTTGCAGTCGCTGCCCCGACGTGCTTTCCACGAGGACGTGGCGGGGGTCGATAGCGGGCGGTGATTGTAGGTAAATACTTTGGCCCTCCGCCGAAGCCGCGTCAATGACGGCTGTCCACATGGCTGCGCGCCATCTTGCGCTTCGTAGGTGAGAATGGCCCGAATGGCCGTCGGTGAATTCGATCTCATAGCAAAGTACTTCGCCCGCCCCGTGCGGCATGCCGTCCTGGGCGGCGGCGACGACTGCGCGTTGCTGCAGCCCACGCCGGGCATGCAGTGGGCGGTGTCCACCGATGCGCTGGTGGAGGGCAGGCACTTCCTCAGCACCGTGCCGCCCGACGCGCTGGGCCACAAGTCGCTGGCCGTGAACCTCTCCGACCTGGCGGCATGCGGCGCGAAGCCGGTGGCCTTCACGCTGTCCCTGACATTGCCGCGAGTCGACGAGGTCTTTCTCGCGGGCTTCGCCCAGGGGCTGTACGCGCTGGCCGACGCCCACGGCATCGAGCTGGTCAGCGGCGACACCACCGCCGGCCCTCTCAACATCGGCATCACCGTCATGGGCGAGGTGCCCCCGGGCCAGGCGCTGCGGCGCGGTGGGGCGCACGCCGGCGACGACCTGTGGGTCAGCGGCCGGCTGGGCGACGCGCGCCTCGCGCTGGAGGCGTTCCGCGGCCAGGTCATGCTGCGGGGCGAGGCCTTCGAGGACGTGCGCCGCGCGATGGAGCGGCCGCAGCCGCGCGTGGCGCTGGGCCTGGCCCTGCGCGGCATCGCCAGCGCGGCCATCGACCTGAGCGACGGCCTCGTCGGCGACCTGGGCCACGTGCTGCGGGCCAGCGCCGTGGGCGCCACGCTGCGCCTGGCCGACATCCCGCACGGCCCGCACGTGGCGGCCTGCAACGAGGCCCAGCGTCGCACCTGCCTGCTGGCCGGCGGCGACGACTACGAGCTGCTCTTCGCGGCTCCCGCGGCCGCGCGCGAGCAGGTGC
>JACMOG010000068.1 GCA_014378125.1 Vitreoscilla sp.
ACGGACCCGACGAGGGTACCCTGGCGCCTTGGGCTGTCGTGGCGTCGCTGCCGTTCGCGCCGGAGATCGTGCTGCCCACCATCGCCAACTACCGCCACATCCAACTGCACGTGGCCAATCCGTACGGCTTCAAGGCGTCGTTCAATCCGAGCTTTCCCAGCGATCGCAAGCACGCGTTCGGCTGGGTCTCGCCCTATCACTTCGGCATCAACGAGGGGCCCACCGTGGTCATGATCGAGAACCATCGCAGCGGCATGATCTGGAACCTGATGCGCAACTGCGCGCCGCTCGTCTCGGGCCTGCGCCACGCGGGCTTCGTGGGGGGCTGGCTGGGCGACATCCCGCACGACGTGGCGAGCGCGCCGCTGCAGGCGCTGCCCGTGCCGCCGGACGGCTCGATGGGAGAGGCGCCATGAACATCTCGCTCGCGGGCCGCCGCGCCCTCGTCACCGGCGCCAACTCCGGCATCGGCCAGGCCATCGCCATGGCGCTCGGCACGGCGGGCGCCGACGTGGTCGTCAACTTCGTGACGCATCCGGAGACCGCCGACGCGGTGGTGGCGCAGCTCGTGGCCCTGGGTCGGCGCGCCATCGCGCTGCACGCCGATGTGTCGAACGAGGCCGACGTCGACGCGATGTTCGCGCAGGTCGACGCGCAGTGGGGCGGCCTGGACATCCTCGTCAACTGCGCCGGCATCGACGGCGTGCGCGCGCTGGCCCAGGACGCGAAGATGGCCGACTGGCGCCGCGTCATCGAGGTCAACCTGTTCGGCGCGTTCGACTGCGCGCGCCACGCGCTGGCGCGAATGCTCGCGCAAGGCCACGGCGTCGTGCTCAACATCAGCTCGGTGCACGAGGTGATCCCCTGGTCGGGCTACAGCGCCTACACGGCCAGCAAGGCCGCGCTGGGCATGCTCACCAAGACACTGGCGCAAGAGGCCGCACCGCACGGCGTGCGCGTGCTGGCCCTCGCGCCGGGCGCCATCCGCACGCCCATCAACCAGTCGGTGTGGGCCG
Organism: Vitreoscilla sp.; assembly: GCA_014378125.1. Next base: position 1,017 of record JACMOG010000068.1, read on the forward strand.
ACGCCGCCGGCTCCGCCGACCTGCTCGGCAAGATCCCGATGGGCCGCATGGGCGGCACCGACGACATCGCCAACATGGCCGTCGTCCTGTGCTCCGACATCGCCGCCTACGCCACCGGCACCACGGTGGTGGTGGACGGCGGCATGACCACCTACCCCGAGTTCGCGCACGGCGGCTAGCAAAGGGGTCACGGCGGAGATGCCAGACCCTCTACTTTCGCCGCGCCAGTCGCAGCAGCGCGCCGCTGTGGTCCTCGGCGATGTAGACGCTGCCGTCGGACGCCTCCACGATGCCCACGGGCGAGCCCTGGGGGTGGCTGCCCTCGCGCTGATCCCAGTCGGTCACCAGTTCGGTGGGCGTGCCGGTGGGACGGCCGTCCCTGGACAACGTCACGGCCACCAGGCGGTGGCCCGTCTGGCGGTAGCCGTGATACCCGATCACCAGCTTGCCATCCAGGCCGGGCAACCTGTCGCCGCGATAGAGCAGCATGCCCAGCGGCGCGGCGTGCGCCGGCAACAGCATGTCGGGCGCGAGCCTGGCGGCGCAATCGAAGCCGGCGTACTCGGGGCTGGGCACGCGCTGGTCGTAGCAATACGGCCAGCCGTAGTCGCCGCCGGGTTGCACCACCGTCAACAGCTCGTGCGGCAGCGTCACGTCGGGCAGCGCCGGATTCGCGCGGTTGATGCCGTCGCGCGAGTTCACCGCCACGGCGAGCCGGCCGTCGGGCAGCACCGCCATGGCCATGCTGTTGCGCAGGCCGCGCGCGTA
>JACMOG010000767.1 GCA_014378125.1 Vitreoscilla sp.
CCGACGATGCCATGATCACCTCACAAATCAGCGGACTTCTTCCAACAGCGGATGTTGTCCGCTGGCAAGCCGGGCGTGGAACGGCGAGGCGGGGGAGTCTCTTTTGTGAGGTAAAGGAGGAGGAGGCCGCAGGCCGACGGGGGACACGAACAAAAGAGACTCCCCCGGTGAGTCGTGACTGATCCAGCGCGCCTCGCACAGCCGCACACCGACAACGGCCCAACGGCCCAACGGCACCCCCCAAGCCCTCAAGCCCTCAAGCCGCCTCGACCCGCCTCAACCTCACGTGCGCAACAAGCCCACCCTCGGCCCCATTGGTCATCTCCAGGCTCCCGCCCATCCGCTGGATCGACTTCTTCACCACCGCCAGGCCCAGCCCCGCGCCCGTGGCCGAAGTGCGCGCCGTGTCGCCGCGAAAGAACGGCGTCGTCAGCTGCGTGAGCTTGTCTGGCGGCACGCCCGGCCCGCGGTCACGCACGGTGACGATGATCCAGGGGCCTGCCTGCAGCTGCCCCACCTGCACCTCGGCCGGCGTGGTCTCGGACGTGCGGCCGTAGCGGCGCGCGTTCTCGAACAGGTTGGCGAACACCCGGCCCAGCTCGATGGGGTCGCCCAGCACGCGCGACACCGGCGACAGCTGGATCGCGATGCGGATCTGGCTCGCGTCGCGGAACGCCAGGGCCTCGCGCTCGATGACCGCGGCCAGCGGCACCGGCTCCAGGCGCGTGACGCCCCGGCGCGCGTAGTCCATGAACTTGACGATGATCGCGTCGAGCTGGTCGATGTCATCGGCGATGTGGCCCTTGGCCTCCTCGTCGGGCACGCTGATCTCGGCCTCGAGGCGGATGCGCGCCAGCGGCGTGCGCAGGTCGTGCGAGATGCCGGCCAGCATCACCGTGCGATCCTGTTCCACCTTGGCCAGGTCGCGCGCCATGCGGTTGAAGCCGATGTTGACGGCGCGCACCTCGGGCGTGCTGGTGCGCTCGTCCAGCCGCACGTCGTACTCGCCCTCGCGTATTCGGGCGGTGGCGGTGGACAGGTCCTTCAGCGGCCGGTTGATGAGGCCCGCGATCATGGCCGATCCGATGACGGTGGCCAGGATGGCGATGCCCACCCACACGAACCACGTGCTGGAGGTGAGCGGCGTGACGCGCGCCGACTCGGCCTGCAGCCAGTAGCGGTCGCCGTCGATGGTGAATCCCACCCACAGCGCGTCCTGCCCGTTGACCGAGCGCGCCACCACCGTGCCTTCGCCCAGGCGCACGCGCAGCTCCGCGGCGATGCGGCGCGTGAAGGCGTCGATCTCGTAGGGATCCCAGCGGTCGGACGGCTCGCGCGGCAGCACGCGCACGGCCTCCTGGTCGGTCATCGACTTCATCAGCGCGATGCGCGTGATGCCGTCGACGTTCTTCATGGCGCCGCGCGACAGGTTGACGAGGCTCGCGATCTGCTGCGCGGCCACCACGGCGCGCGGCTCGAACTCCAGCTGGCGCAGCGTCTGCACCCACGCCAGCACGCCGCCCGTGAGCAGCAGCGCCAACAGGAAGAACGTGCGCCAGAAAAGACTCAGCGACAGGAGCTTGCGATCCATCCTGGTTCAGGACTTACGCGGTTTCGCTGGGCACGAACACATACCCCACGGCACACACCGTCTGGATGTAGCGCGGATTGGACGGATCGGGCTCGATCATCTTGCGCAGGCGCGAGATCTGCACGTCGAGGCTGCGGTCGAACGGCTCGAAGTCGCGGCCTCGGGCCAGCTGGGCCAGCTTGTCGCGCGACAGCGGCTGGCGCGGATGGCGCACCAGCGCCTTGAGCATGGAGAACTCGCCCGTGGTCAGCGCGATGGGCTCGCCTTCCTTGGTGAGGCGGCGCAGCGACAGGTCGAACTCGAAGTCCCCGAACTGCACCACCTGCGCGTCCTTGGCCGGCGCGCCGGGCGCCTCCTGCGGCGGACGGCGGCGCAGCACCGCGTGCACGCGGGCCAGCAGCTCGCGCGGGTTGAACGGCTTGGGCAGGTAGTCGTCGGCGCCGACCTCGAGGCCCACGATGCGGTCGACGTCTTCCACCTTGGCGGTGAGCATGATGATGGGCGTGCGGTCGCCGGCGGCGCGCAGGCGGCGGCAGATCGACAGGCCGTCCTCGCCGGGCAGCATCAGGTCGAGCACGATCAGGTCGATGTTCTCGCGCGTCATCAACCGGTTGAGTGCCTTGCCGTCCTCGGCCAGCAGGACGTCGAAGCCTTCCTGGCTGAGATAGCGGCGCAACAGGTCGCGGATACGGGCGTCGTCATCGAGGACGACGATACGGTCTTGGCGGGTGCCTGGTACTGCCGACATGGGGGCTCCAACAAATATGTAACAAGCCCGATTCTGCGGGGTGAAACCGCGGAAAACACGTTTTCGAGCCCGACCTTTTGGTTCTGTTACAAATTCGAGTCCCGCGATAGCCTGGGACTCGTCACCCCTTTCACCACTTTGGCCCGTTCAATGGGCATCATCCACGCATGACCCTCCTCATGAACAAGAAACTTCTCACCCTGGCCGCCGTCGGCCCCCTCGCCGCCACGCTGGCCGTGCCCGCCGCCGCCCAGCAACTCGTCCAGAAGGATCCCGAAGGCGTCGTCACGCTCAACACGAGCGCCACCGTGAAGGTGCCCAACGACTGGATGACGGTGCAGTTCGCCACGCAGAAGGAAGGCGTCAATGCGCCCGCAGTGCAGGCCGCGCTGAAGGACGCGCTGGCCACCGCGCTCGCCCAGGCCCGCAGCGTCGCCAAGGCCGACGGCCACGTGGAGGTGCAGGGCGGGGGCTTCTCGCTGGAGCCGCGCTACAACGCCAAGGGCGCGGTCAACGGCTGGACCGGCACCACCTCGCTGACGGTGGAGGGCCGCGACATGGGCACCATCGCCGAACTCGCCGGCAACGTGCAGTCCATGACCGTGGCCAACCTCGACTACAGCGTCTCGCGCGAGGCGCGCGAGAAGGTGGAGGGCGAGGTATCGGCCCAGGCCATCGCGCGCTTCCGCGCGAAAGCCGCCGACTACTCGCGGGCCTTCGGCTACACCACCTTCACGGTGCGCGAGGCCAACGTCAACGTCGACGGCGGCCGTCCGCAGCCGCGGCCCATGATGATGCGCGACAAGATGGCTTCGTCGGAGGGCAGCGCCTTGCCCGTGGAGGCGGGCTCGGGCACGGTGACCGCCAATGTCAACGGCTCCGTCCAACTGAAGTAAGTCGTGCGGGTTCGAGGCGCCGGGCGCCCCGGGACGCCCGCGCTTGCTACGATCCCGGCATGACCGTCGACCTCACCACCCAGCCGCGCCTGCGCCACGTGCAATGCCTCGCCCCCGAGGGCCTGCACCGGATGGCGTACTGGGAGTGGGGCGACGTGGCCAATCCGCGCGTGCTGGTGTGCGTGCACGGCCTCACGCGCCAGGGCCGCGACTTCGACACCTTCGCCCGCGCGATGTGCGCCGAATACCGGGTGGTGTGTCCCGACGTCGCCGGCCGCGGACGTTCCGACTGGCTCAGGAACCCGGCCTCCTACGCCGTCCCCGCCTACGTGGCCGACATGGTCACGCTGCTGGCCCGCCTCGACGCGAGCGAGGTGCACTGGGTGGGCACGTCCATGGGTGGCCTCATCGGCCTGGGACTGGCTGCCTTGCCCGGGTCGCCGATCGCCAAGCTGGTGCTCAACGACGTGGGCCCGGCCCTCGAATACGCCGCGCTGGCGCGCATCGGCGGCTACGTGGGGCGGCCCGCGCCCTGGCGCACGCTGGACGAGGCCGCCGACGCCTTGCTGGCGATCTCGCGTGGCTTCGGCCCGCACACCCGCGATGAATGGCTCGCGCTGACGCGGCCGCAGCTGGTGGCCGACGGCGACGGCTTCAAGTCGCACTACGACCCGGCCATCGGCCTCGCGTTCAAGGGCATCACCCCCGAGCTGGCCGCGGCCGGCGAGGCCATGCTGTGGCAGGCGTACGACGCCATCCGCTGCCCGACGCTGGTGCTGCGCGGCGCCGAGTCCGACCTGCTGTCGCCCGCCACCGC
>JACMOG010000768.1 GCA_014378125.1 Vitreoscilla sp.
ACGTGCTTGTTCTCGTCGGTATGGACGGTGGTGACGCCGGTGGCCAGGCGATGGCGGTACGCGGCGAAGTCGGCGCTCTGCGCCTGGATGACCTGGTGCGCTTCTTCGGTGGACAGCTGCTTGGCCGTGTCGGCGCTGGGCACGCTCAACGTGACGCCGGACTTCATCCGGTTCATGTTGTCGTCGATGAAGGCCGACGGGTTGTTGCGGTACAGCGAGACCAGCATCTGGTCGAGCGAGACGCCGCCCTGCTTGTTGGCCGCGGCGAGCGAGGTGAGCGTGTCGCCCGAATTGACCCTGACGGTGGACTCGCCACCGCCCGACGGCGCCGGCGCGGGGGTCTTTTCGGCCTTCTGGGCCGGGGCGGGCGCGGGCTTGGGCGCCGGCGTGGGCCTCGGTGCGGGCGTAGCCTTGGGCGCCGGAGCCGGCTTGGGCGTTCGGGCGACCGGTGCGGGCGCCTCGACGGGTGCGGGCGCAGGCGCCAGGGCCACCTGCGGCGCGGGCGCCGGCACGGGCGCGGCGGGGCGGGTGGCAGGCGGCGGGGAAGCGAACACCGGCGCGGTGGCCGTGGTGCCCGGCTGGGCGGCGGTGTTGCGGCCCGGCGGGTCGATCAGCAGCGTGTACGAACGCGTGAGGTGCCCCGTGGCCCAGTTGAACTCGACGATGACGTCGATGAACGGCTCCTGCACCACCTTGTCGCTGGACAGCACCAGCACCGGACGGCCGTCGGCGCGGCGCGACAACGTGACGGTGGCACCGGCGAGCACGGCGTTGTATTCGACGCCTGACGCCTTGAACGCGTCCGGCGAGGCGAGGCTCACGCGCAGGGAAGAGGCTTCTTCCGCGCTCAGGCTCGTCACCTCGATTTCAGCGCGCAGCGACTCGCCGAGCACGGATTGCACGTTCACGCGCCCGAGGCCGAGTGCCGAGGCACCGGTCGACAGGAGGATCAGGGCAGCAGCTGCCATGACGTTCAGCGCGCGACCAGTGGTGACCAACGAGCGATTCTTCAATTTGGTATCCCGAATGCAATTTGGCGATCTCGGCAGATCGCCTTGGAATGACAGTTCTTCGGTAACTGGCGCAGTCGATAAAGGCCCACGCTCGTCAGGGAAAAGACCATAGCACCAGCCAGAAACGCTGACAAGCTCATGCATTGAGCGCTTGCCAGCCACAACTGACCGCGATTCAGGCCTCGACCTCCTCCGAATATTCTCGCACTACCGCACCGGATTTAACCAGCGCAGGCGCGCATTTTGCCTGTGCCGCGCCCGCCGCAAGCGGAGAGTTAACCCCGAAATACTCGAATAAGCCACGCGCCAGCGTATTTCCTGCGCGGCGGGCGCCGCAGAGGTAACAAGATATTTCGTATGTAGGGATTGGCGTGCGCGCAACGATCTCCCGATCCTTGCGCGCCCCAAATGCCCCTCCGAACGTGGATTACTTGTCGAGAAGAATCCGCAGCATGCGGCGAAGCGGCTCGGCGGCGCCCCACAGCAATTGGTCGCCGATCGTGAATGCGCCGAGATATTCCGGACCCATCGCGAGTTTGCGCAGGCGGCCGACGGGAATCGTCATCGTGCCGGTGACCGACACCGGCGTCAGGTCGCGCAACGTGGCTTCGCGATTATTCGGAACCACCTTCACCCACGCGTTGTCGGCGGCGATCATGGCCTCGATGTCCGCCAGCGGCACGTTCTTCTTCAGCTTGAAAGTGAGCGCCTGGCTGTGGCAGCGCATCGCGCCCACGCGCACGCAGAAACCATCCACCGGCACCGCGGGGGAACCGAAACCCTCGCCCTGGCCGAGAATCTTGTTGGTCTCGGCCATGCCCTTCCATTCTTCCTTGGACATGCCGTCGCCCAGATCCTTGTCGATCCAGGGAATGAGCGAACCGCCCAGCGGCACGCCGAAATTCTTCGTTTCGTCGGCCGACAGCGCGCGTTGCGTCTCGACCACGAGACGGTCGATCTCAAGGATGGCGCTCTTCGGGTCGTCCAGCAGCGAACGAACCGACGCGTTGAGCGTGCCGTACTGCGTGAGCAGTTCGCGCATGTGCTGCGCGCCGCCGCCCGAGGCCGCCTGGTAGGTCTGCGTGCTCATCCACTCGACCAGGCCCGCCTTGTAGAGCGCGCCCACGCCCATCATCATGCAGCTGACGGTGCAGTTGCCGCCGATCCAGTTGCGGCCACCCTTGGCCAGCGCGTCCTTGATCACCGGCATGTTGACCGGGTCGAGCACGATGACGGCGTCGTCCTTCATGCGCAGCGTGGACGCGGCGTCGATCCAGTGGCCGTTCCAGCCCGCGGCGCGCAGCTTCGGAAACACCTCGGAGGTGTAGTCGCCACCCTGGCAGGTGATGACGATGTCGCAGCGCTTGAGCGCGTCGATGTCGAAGGCGTCCTTCAACGTCGTCTCGTTCTTCGCCATCGCCGGCGCCTTGCCGCCCACCGCGCTGGTCGAGAAGAACACCGGCTCGATGAGCGCGAAGTCGCCTTCGGCCTGCATCCGGTCCATGAGCACGGAGCCCACCATGCCCCGCCAGCCTACGAGTCCAACCAATGCCATGTCGTTCGCCTCTTGCGTGTACTGCACGCCTTGATGGTTCCGATGCGTGCCCTGCACGCCTGAACCTTGTCCATCACACGACCCCTTGGGGCCACCGCTTGTCCTGCTTCCCGCCCCGCGACTCACGTCGCCTGGGTTTTTCTCTTGGAGGAAGCAGGGGCGATGCGAGTCGGAGCGTCAGCTCGTGGTTTTGGTAATCGTGGTCGCCGTGGTCGCGGCCGCGCGGAGGGCCGCAACCACGGCGTCGCCCATCTCGCGCGTGCCCACCGTGCGCGTGCCCGCGGACGCGATGTCCACGGTACGCAGTCCGGATTCCAGCACGGCGCTCACCGCGGACTCGATTCGGTCGGCGGCGTGGGCTTGCTGGAGGGAGTAGCGGAGCATCATGGCGGCAGAGAGTATTGTAGCCAGAGGATTGGCGATCCCCTTGCCCGCGATGTCGGGGGCGCTGCCATGACTGGGTTCGTACAGGCCCTTGTTGTTGGCGTCCAGCGAGGCCGACGGCAGCATGCCGATGGAGCCGGTGAGCATCGCGGCCTCGTCCGACAGGATGTCGCCGAACATGTTGCCGGTCACCACCACGTCGAGCTTCTTGGGCGCCTTCACCAGTTGCATGGCGGCGTTGTCCACGTACATGTGGTCGAGTTCGATGTCGGGATACTGCGCGTGCACGTCGATGACCACGTCGCGCCAGAACTGGAAGGTCTCCAGCACGTTGGCCTTGTCGACGCTGGTCACCTTCTTGCCGCGCTTGCGCGCCGCCTGGAACGCCACGTGCGCGATGCGCTCGATCTCGGGTCGGCTGTAGCGCATCGTGTCGAAGGCCTCTTCGGCGCCCGGGAAGTGACCATCCACCGCGGTACGGCGGCCGCGCGGCTGGCCGAAGTAGATGTCGCCGGTGAGCTCGCGGATGATCAGGATGTCGAGCC
>JACMOG010000069.1 GCA_014378125.1 Vitreoscilla sp.
ACGTTCATATGGCCGGGCATGCGGCCGGCGACGGGGTGGATGGCGTATTTCACCTCGACCCCCTCCTCCTTCAGCTTGTCCGCCATCTCGCGCAGGGCGTGCTGCGCCTGGGCCACGGCCAGGCCATAGCCCGGCACGATGATCACGCTCCCGGCGTTCCCCAGGATGAAGGCCGCATCCTCGGCCGAGCCGCTCTTGCCCGGCCGTGCCTCGGCCGCGCCCGCCCCCGCCGTGCCGGGCGCGGCGCCGAAGCCGCCCAGGATCACGTTGAAGAACGAGCGGTTCATGGCCTTGCACATGATGTAGCTCAGGATCGCGCCGGAGCTGCCTACCAGCGAGCCCGCGATGATCAGCATCGCGTTGTTCAGCGAGAAACCGATGCCCGCCGCGGCCCAGCCCGAGTAGCTGTTCAGCATGGACACGACCACCGGCATGTCGGCGCCGCCAATGGGGATGATGATGAGCACGCCCAGCACGAAGGCGATCGCCAGCATCGCGAAGAACGCCGTCCAGCTCTCGGTGGCCACGAAGGCCAGGCCGCAGCCCAGCATCGCCAGGCCCAGCACCGCGTTGAGCGCGTGCTGCCCCGAGAACTGCACCGGCGCGCCCTGGAACAGGCGGAACTTGTACTTGCCCGAGAGCTTGCCGAACGCGATGACCGAGCCCGAGAACGTGATCGCGCCGATGGCCGCGCCCAGGAACAGCTCCAGCCGGTTGCCGTACGGGATGGCCTCGCCGCGCGCGAGCCCGCGCTCCAGCGCCCACGGCTCGGCCACGGCGGCCACCGCGATGAACACCGCGGCCAGGCCGATCATGCTGTGCATGAAGGCCACCAGCTCGGGCATCTTGGTCATCTCCACGCGGCGCGCCATGAGCGTGCCGGCGGTGCCGCCCAGCAGCAGGCCCAGAAGCACCCACCCGAGGCCCAAGGGCGACGTCGCGATCGTGAAGATGAGCGCCCCCGTGGTGGCCACGGCGATGGCCATGCCGATCATGCCGAACAGGTTGCCGCGGATCGACGTGGTGGGATGCGACAGGCCCTTGAGCGCCTGGATGAAGCAGACGCTGGCGACGAGGTACAGCAGCGTGACGAGGTTGAGACTCATGGCATGCCACCCTTCTGCGTCCGGTCGAACCACGCGGCCAGGACGCCGATCACCGAGTCGGTGAGCGCCATCGAGCCGGCCGCCAGCAGGGCGGCGATCAGCACCAGCGCGCCGCGCTGCAGCGGCATCGGCGGCAGCACGCGCAGCGCGTAGAGGAACAGCGCCACGCCGGCCACCACGTGCAGCACGCGCCAGAACAGGCTGCGGCCCGGCGCCGGGCTGTCGGGAACGAGGGTGATCATTGCTTGCCGTCCTTTGGAGCCGCCGGCCGTTCCTTCTTGCGGAACATCTCCAGCATTCGCCGCGTGACCAGGAAGCCGCCGAACACGTTGACCGCGGCCAGCGTGACGGCCAGCACGCCCATGGTCCTGGCCAGCACGCCTTCGGTGAGCCCCGCAGCGAGCATCGCGCCCACGATCACGATGGCCGAGATCGCGTTGGTGACCGCCATCAGCGGCGTGTGCAGCGCGGGCGTGACGTTCCACACCACGTGGAAGCCGACGTAGATCGCCAGCACGAAGATGATCAGGTTGATGATCGTGGGAGAGACGATGTCCATGGGGACTCCTCGCTTTGTGAGTTCACTTGCGCTTGACTTCGCCGGCGTGCGACATGAGGCAGGCGGCCACGATGTCGTCCTCGAGATCGAGGTGGAAGGCCGCATCCTTGTCAACGACCAGCTTGAGGAAGTCGAGCACGTTGCGCGCGTACAGCGACGACGAGTCGGCCGCCACCAGCGCGTGCAGGTTGGTCTCGCCGGCGGTGGTCACGCCGTGCTTGACCACCCAGCGGCCGCCCT
>JACMOG010000769.1 GCA_014378125.1 Vitreoscilla sp.
CGACGCGCTGCGCGTGGTGCACGAGGTGGCCGACGCGCTGCGCGCGGCCGATGCCGTGGCCGTCTTTCCCGTGGGCACCTCGGGCGCCGGCTACGGCGTGCTGCCGTTCCATGCCAATCTGCTGCAGGCCGCCATCAGCACGGCCACCGTCGTGCAGCCCGTGGTGATGCGCTACAGCGAGCCGGGCCACCCGGTCAGCGTCGCCGCGCAGTACACCGGCACCACGACGTTGGGCGAAAGCCTGATGAAGGTGTGCCGCGCGCGCGGCCTCGTCGTCCACGTGCGCTTTTTGCTGGCCGAGTCGGTGGGACAGGCCGACCGGCGCGTGCTGGCCGAGACGCTGCGCGAGCGCATCGCCGCCGAGCTGCGCGCCATCGACCGGGCCGCCTGAGGCGGCTTGCTGCAGCGCGGCGGTACGGCGCTTGCCCTTCGAAGGTCGAAAGGGCATCCATCATGAACGACAGCAACTCCCAGACGGCCTACGGCGTGTTCAAGCCGGTCGGCCACGTGCTCGCCTCGTTTCCCACCGAACGCGACGCGCGCTCGGCCGTGGACGCGCTGAAGCAGGCGGGCTTTCCCGACGTCGCCTTCTATCCGGCCGCGGAGGTGCGCGAGCGGGCCGAACGCGACATCGCCAACGCGGGGCTGCTCGCAAGCATCGGCCAGGAACTCAACCTCGTGAAGCAGCAACGCGACCTGGCCGAGCAGGGACATCCGTTCGTGTCGGTGCTGGCGCCGGAGGACGACGCGGCGCGCCGCGCGGCCGACATCGTCGCGCGCTACAACGCCGACCGTGCCCAGAAGTACGGCCACCTCATCATCGAGGAGCTGATCGAGCCCGGCACCGGCCAGCGCCAGGCCAAGGAATCGCCCGACACGGGACTGGATCCGCAGACGCACTCGGGCCGCGAGACGGGTACGGACCCCCTGGCGCACTGAATGCGCGTGTCGAGCCTGCGAGCGACGTGTCATCCTGCGCGAAGTCGCAGGATCCACCCCTGCGACGAGGCATCATCCCGTGCGTGGTTCCTGCGACTGCGCGCAGGATGACGGTTCAAGGTGCGACGCACGCGCTCCGGGGAGCCGTGCCATCCGCACCGCGATCGCCACGCAACCGAGCCAGAGCACGCCCAGGAACATCAGCACCCCGGGCCACGCGCCGGCCTGCCATGCGTGGCCGCCGAGCCAGCCCATGAAGCTCGCGCCGAGGTAGTACGCCGTGAGGTACACCGCCGATGCCAGCGCCTTCGACCGCTGCGCCAGGCGGGCCGTCCAGCCGCTGGCCACCGAGTGCGCGGCGAAGAAGCCGAACGTGAACAGCGCCACGCCCAGGATGATCAGCGGCAGCGCCGACGACAGCGTCAGCACCAGCCCCGCTGCCGACAGCGCCAGCATGCCCGCCAGCACGCGCGACGGCCCGAGGCGGTCGGCCTGGCGACCGGCCCACGGCGACGAGAACATGCCCACCACGTACAACAGGAAGATGGCGCCGATGCTGGAGTGCGACAGCGAGAACGGCGCCCCCACCAGGCGGAATCCGAGGTAGTTGTAGAAGCTCACGAAGCTGCCCATCAGCAGCAGCGCGAGGCCGAACAACGGCAACAGGCCGGGCTCGCGGAACAGGCTGGCCAGGTCGGCGGCCGCATGGCGCGGATGCAGCGGGCGCGGCCGATGGCGGCGCGAGGCCGGCAGGCTGCGCCAGAACTCGAACGCGGCGATCGCGCCGAGGCCGCCCAGGCCGGCGAACGCGACGCGCCAGTCCACCAGGTCGCCCAGCACGCCGCAGACCAGGCGACTGGACATGCCGCCCGCCGCGTTGCCCGCGATGATCAGTCCCACCGCCTGGCCCAGCGCCTTCGGACCCATCTCCTCGGCCAGCCACGCCGATGCCACCGCGGGCAGGCCGGCCAGGCTCAGCCCGAGCAGCGCGCGCAGCGCGAACAACGACGCGTAGTTGGGCGCCAGCGCGCACAGCAGGCTGCACAGTGCGCCCAGCACGATGGCGGTCAGCATCACCGGCTTCGGGCCGAAGCGCGGCGCCAGGAAGCCGGCCGGGATCAGGCCCAACGCCATAGCGCCGGCGGTGCCCGACAGCACGCCACTGGCCTGCGCCGCGTCGACGCGGAACA
>JACMOG010000070.1 GCA_014378125.1 Vitreoscilla sp.
CAGGCGCACGCGCAGGTGGCGGGCCGACAGCACGATGGCGCCGACGGCCTCCTGGGCCACCTTGGCGACGATGGCCGGGCGCGTGTCGAGCTCGTGGCGCACCACCTGGCGGGCCAACTGCACGGCCGTGCGCGTGACCGCCAGCGACATCTGCTCTTCCAGGCCGCTCCACTGGACGACGAGGTTGGCCAGCAGCGCGCCGAACTGGGCGGCCATCTGGCGGGCGAAGTTCTCCTTGAACGCCTCGAGGGCGACCTGGCCATCGCGATAGCCGTCGGCATAGCCGAGTTCACGCGCGTGCTGCACCTCGGCCAGCCATTCGGCCTCCGTGGGGGGCGCGGGAGGCGCCGGCGGCGCGGCGTGCACCTTGTTCTCGGGGCGGTCGGCCGGATGGGCCGGCGACGCGGCGGGGCCGCCGAACGACCCCGGGCGCCAGGCGGCGAAGGCGTCGAGCTCCTCGCGCGGGATGAAGCGCGACTGCGGCGCGCCACGCGGGGGCATCGGCGCCGGCTTGTCGAAGTCCTCGTTGGCGCGGGCGTGGAAGCTCGAGGCTTTAGAGGAAGTCATCGGCGCCTCCCGAAGCCATCACGATCTGGCCCTCGTCGACCAGGCGGCGGACGATCTTGAGCATTTCCTTCTGCTCGGATTCCACCTCGGAGACCCGCACCGGGCCGCGCGAATCGAGGTCTTCCCGCAGCGTCTCGGCGGCGCGGCTGGACATGTTGCGGAAGACCTTCTCGCGCAGCTCCGGCGCCGCGCCCTTGGGCGCGATGACCAGCGATTCGCTCTGCACTTCCTTGAGCAGCGACTGGAAGCCCTTGTCGTCGAGCTTGTTCAGGTCGTCGAACGTGAACATGTTGTCCATGATCTTCTGGGCCAGCTCGTTGTCCGCCTCGCGGATGTAGTCGAGCGCCGAGGTCTCCACCGACGAGCCCATCAGGTTGATGATCTCGGCCGCGGTCTTCACGCCGCCCAGCGACGCCTTCTTCAGCTTCTCGCCGCCGGCGAGCACCTTGCTCATCACTTCGTTCAGGTCCTTCAGGGCGGACGGCTGGATGCCGTCCAGCGTGGCGATGCGGATCAGCACCTCGTTGCGCTGGCGTTCGGTGAACGACTTCAGCACCGACGATGACTGGTCGAAATCCAGGTGCACCAGGATGGCCGCGACGATCTGCGGATGCTCGTTGCGCAGGAGCTCGGCCACCGAACTGGCGTCCATCCACTTCAGCGACTCGATGCCGGTGACGTCGCTGCCCTGCAGGATCCGGTCGATCAGCAGGTTGGCCTTGTCCTCGCCCAGCGCCTTGCGCAGCACGGCCTTGACGTACTCGTCGGTGTCCTGCACCAGCACGTGATGCGACCGCGCCTCGTCGCCGAAGCGGTCGAGCACGCCGTCCATGCGCTCGCTCGTGATCGTCTTCATGCGGGCGATGGTCTCGCCGAGCTTCTGCACTTCCTTGGGCGCCAGGTGCTTGAAGACGGCGGCCGCCTCCTCCTCGCCGAGGGACATCAGCAGGATGGCGGCGTCTTCGACACCTTGGTCTTCGTTGTTCTTGGCGGCGGGCATGGCTCTTGGTCCTGACTTGGTGCGAGGGCAGGATGATCAGGCGGCGGATTGGCCGTTGACCCAGTCGCGCACGATATTGGCGACGGCGGTGGGGTTGTCCTTCGCGAGCTGGCGCGCGCTATCGAGCTTCTTGGCCATCGCCGGGGCTTCCAGCAGCTCCGGCAACGCGGCCATCGACAGTTGCTGGGCGTCGTCGACGACGGCGTTCAGGCCTTCGTCCCTGGACTCGCCCACCGGCGGGGCCAGCGCGGCCATCACCGCCGGGCGCACCAGGCCGAACAGCACGGCCAGGGCCACCAGCGTCAAGCCGGCGGGCACGGCGCCGGCGCGCAGCAGGTCGAGCAGCCACTGCTGTTTCCACAGCGGCACTTCGTCGGCCTTCAGGGTGGTCTCGGCCCGGAACGGGGCGTTGATCACCTTCACCGAGTCGCCGCGGGTCTTGTCGAAGCCGATGGCCTCTTCCACCAGCGCGGTGTACTTGTCGAGCTCGTCCTGGCTGAGCGGGGTGCTGGTGGTCTTGCCTTTGGCGTCGGTGACGACCTTCTGGTTGACGACCACGGCCGCGTTGAGGTGACGCACCAGGCCGGTGGCATTGCGGGTGACGCGCACGGTGCGGTCGACCTCGTAGTTGGTGACGAGCTCGCGGTGGCCATTGGCGCCCGCGCCGGCGGTGCCGCCCTGCGCGGCCTGCAGCGGCGCCGACGCGCCGTTGATCGGGGCGGTGGCCGGTACCGGCGGCTGGTTGCTGCTGGCGCCCGGCACGCCCGAGGGCACGCTGCCGGCACCGCTGCCGGCGTCTCCGTTGCTCTGCTGGCTGCGAATGGTGGCGTCGCCCGGGTTCTGGTTCGGCTTGAACTGCTCCGACGTGGCCTCGCTCTGCGAGAAGTCGATGTCGGCGGTGACGGAGGCGCGCAGGTTCTCGCGGCCCACTACCGGCTCCAGCAGCTCCCGGATGCGCTTGGTGTAGCCGGCTTCCATCTGGTTGACGTACTGCAGCTGCGTGGCGTCGAGGCCGGCGGTGTTCTTGTCGCCGTTCTCGGTGAGCAGCGCGCCGGTCTGGTCGAGCACGCTCACGTCGCGGGTCTGCAATTCCGGCACGCTGGAGGCCACCAGGTGGACGTTGCCGGCCAGTTGCGTGCGGTCGAGCGTGCGGCCGCCACGCGGCATCAGCACCACGGAGGCGCTGGGCTTCTGCTGCTCGCGGAAGAAGCCGTTCTGGTTGGGCAGCGCCAGGTGCACGCGGGCCGATTCCACGGCGTCGATGGAGCCGATCGTGCGGGTGAGCTCGCCTTCGAGGGCGCGCTGCAGGTTCACGCGTTCCTGCGTCTGCGTCTGTCCGAACTTGGCGTTGTCCATCAGCTCGAAGCCGACCACGCTCGACTTGGGCAGGCCCGCGGGCGCCAGCTTCAGGCGCACCTCGTTGACCTTGTCGGACGGGATCATGATGGCCGTGCCGCCCGCGGCGAACTTGTAGGGCACCTGCATCGTGGCCAACTGGGCGACGACGGCGCCGCCTTCCTTGTCGGGCAGGTTGGCGAACAGCACGCCGTAGTCGCCCTGAGAGCTCCACAGGCCGATGGCCACGATCACGGCCACGAGGCCGGCCAGGCCGGCGCCCAGCTTCATCTTGGCGCCGGCGGGCATCGCGATCAGGCGATCCATCGGGCCGGGGATGACGGCGAGGGGAACGGCGGTGGCGAGAGCTTGTTCCATGGAGGCGGGTGTGGATCCGGGTTGTGCGTCTTGGCGCTCCAGCTGGACAGGAAGAGACCCAGCCTCGGCGCAATGGATGCATTCTTTAGCCTCGGGTCGTCCGGCGAAGCCACGAGAAGGCCGCCGTTTGTCCAGCAGATCTCTTCTTCGAACGCAGGGCCGATCGCTAAAGTTCAGACCATGCCAGCCGAACCCATGCACCGCCTCGATCGCGACCGCCGCAGCGCCCGCGCCGCGGGGGCATTCCGGAGCCAGCCATGGTGATGGACGTCAAGCTCAAGCCGTTCGACTTCGCCGCCGCCGTGGCCCGCGCGGGGCTGCGCACCGACGGCACGCCCCTGGCGGGCGGCGCGAGCGCGCCGGGAGCCGTCTCGGGCACCGCCGGCGCGGGCAAGGCCGGCTTCGGCGCGGCGCTCACCGACGCGCTCAAGGGCGTCAGCGACACCCAGAACTCGGCCACCTGGATGCAGAACGAGCTCCAGATGGACAATCCCACCGTCAGCCTCGAGCAGACGATGGTGACGATGCAGAAGGCCCAGATCGGCTTCCAGGCCGCCATCTCGGTGCGCAACCGGCTGGTGCAGTCGTATACCGACATCATGAACATGCAGGTCTGACGACTACTTGATCGTGTAGCTGTCCCCGTAGGTCTTCCACTTCAGGGGCGTGTCCAGGTTCAGGTTGCCCGCCTTCAGGAACACGCGCTGCTCGGTGTCGACGCGGCTGGTGTCCGAGTGCGCCTCGTCCTTCTTCATGACGGCCTTGCGCGCGTCGAGGAAGGCGTTGAGGTACGTCGTCTCGTTGCCACCCTGGGCCGGCGTCTTCGCCTTCTTCATGGCAGCCTTGCGGATGCCGCCGAAGCTGTCCGAGTCGTCGCCCGGGCCGTGCATCACGATCGCGTCGTAGTAGATGAACTGGCCCAGCGCGTGCAAGCCGTCCGATTTGGCCTGCGGCCCGCGTAGTCCTCCACCACGCCCAGCATGTCGCCGGTACCCGAGCAGAAGCCGATGATGCCGCCCGTGTACCCGCGGCCGTCGCCGATGTCCTCGATGTAGGTGTACTGCGCCTTCCAGTCGAGCGACGAGTTCTCGGCGCTGGACACCAGCTCCATCGCGATCTCCTTCTTCTTCGCGTCGAACAGGTCGACCGGCATGGACGCGCTCGACACCGCCATCGCCTGCACCAGCGCGCGCCCGTCCGCGTCGTCGGCCTGCATCGCGGCCGCGTTGTCGGCGTCGCTGCCGCCGCCACACGCGGCGACCAGGCCGCTGGCGGCGATGGCCAGCGAGACGTGGGGCACGCGGGCGCCTGACCAGGTGAAAGTCGTGGGAATCTCCTGTGCGGAAGGGGCGCGGTGCGACATGCCCCGCGCCGGGAACGCGCAGCAGCGGGCTACTGCTTGGTGAATCGCCAGGCCTGGTTGACGTTGCCGGAGCACGTCCACTGCTGGATCTTTCCGCTGTCGTTGGTGCTCCAGTCGGCCACGTCCAGGCACTTGCCGCTGCCTTCGTTGGCGATCACGAAGGTGGTGGCGTCCGCGCCCGGCTTGACGGAGAAGCGCTGCGCCGTGCTGGCGTTGTCGGTGTACTGCTGCACCTTGGCGCCATCGACGGTCGACGCCGACGCGATGTCGATCGCCTTGCCGCTGTTCACGTTGACCAGCCGGTACCAGCCCTGGCCCATGTTGGTGACGGCGAACTTCTGCGCGCCCGTTCCGTTGCACTGGTACTGCTGCACCTGCGCCGAGTTGGCGGTGGACGCCGCGGCGATGTCCACGCACTTGCCGCTGAACGCCGATGCGATCGTGTAAGTGCCGTCGGCCAGCGCGCCCGGCTGCGTGGCCTTGGCCGCGGCCAGCAGCTTGTAGAACTCGTAGGCCTTGGTGTTGACCAGGCTGAAGTCGTTGTAGTCGCTGCCGCCCGGCATGTCGCGCTGCAGCGCCCAGTACGACAGCAGGCCCAGGCCCTTCTGCTGCGCGAACGCGGCCAGCTGGGTGGCGTCGGCCTGGCGGAAGACCTCGCTCTGGGTGTCGTTGACGCCGATCATCGGGGTCACGCCGATCATCGCCCACAGCTGCGCGTCGGTCTTGCCCGTGAAGATGGTCTTGATCTGCGCGAACGTGGCGTTGGCCGCCGAGATGGCCAGGTCGCCCATCGCGCGGCCCTGGTCGGCATCGGTGCCGTAGTCCATCGCCATGACGTTGACCATGGCCACCTTCACGCCGGCCGTGTTGGCGCTGCGGATCACGTTGAGCGCCTCCGACGGCAGGCCCGTGGGATCGACCGGCAGCGTGTACGACACGTACAGCGACGGGTAAGCGGCCTGCAGCCGCTTGGCCACGTTGTTGCGGCGGGTGTTGAGCGCGGTGTTGCCGATCTGGTCGCCC
>JACMOG010000770.1 GCA_014378125.1 Vitreoscilla sp.
CCGGGCGCCAGCGCGCCGGCGCGGCGAAAGAGCGCCTCGGCCTGCGCCGCGCCGCCGCCATCCTCGCGCGCGTTGCCCCCGGCGATCAGCGCGTCGGCGCCGTCGACGTCGTCCGGCGCCAATGGCGGCGAGGGCACGGGCACGGGCGAGAGGATTCGATTCAGCAGGTTCTTGAACATGGTCAGCGGGCCTTCTCGATCCACATCGCGCGCAGCGCCGTTTCCAGGTCGCGCGTGTAGCGGGGCAGTTCGGCCAGGAGCGAGTCTTGCAGGCGCGGGCGCAACGTGGGCCGCAGCGCGCGCAAGGCCTCGCGATCGGACGCGAGCGCCACGGCCAGCGCCACGAAGTCGTCGACGGTCGGCGCGATCCAGTCGTCCAGGCCGAGCGCGCCCAGGATGCCGGCCGCGCTGCGCGCGACCGGCGTCTGCCCGATCGCCGCGATCACGGGCACGCCCATCCACAGCGAATCGAAGGTGGTGGTGCCGCCGCCGTACGGACAGGTGTCGAACGTGAGGTCGACCTGGTTGTAAAGCCCCATGTAGGCGTCCGTCCCGACGCGTGGCAGGAAAGTGATCCGATCCTCGGCCACACCGCCGGCGGCCATGTCGCGGCGGATCGCGGCTCGCTTGCGTTCCGAGTTGATGTCGCCGATGACCAGGCGCGAGCCGGGCACTCGCAGCATCACCTGCGCCCAGCGTCGGCAGCACGCCGGCGTGACCTTCAGCGCCGCGTTGAACGAGCCGAACGTGAGGTGGCCGTTGCGCTCGAACGCCGGCGCGGGCTCGATCGCCTGCGCCGCGTCGCCCGGATAGCACCACTGGCTGGCCGGCAGCGGCACCAGACGCTCGGTGTGGCGCGGCTGCGAGACAGCGGGCGGATCGCTGCGCGCGTCGGTGATGCGGAAGTCCATGCGCGAGAGGCCCGTGGTGTTGAGGTAGCCGAGCCACGCCACCTGCGCCGGCGCGGGCCGCTGGCAGAACACGCCCGGCCGCGGGATGCTGGAGTGGACCATGAGGTCGACCAGCACGTCGATGGCGTCGGCGTGGATCGCGTCGGCCACCTCGTCGTCCGATCGCCCGGCCACGTCGCGCCAATGATCCGCGGCGGCGCGCATCCGCTGCGTCGTCGCATCGGGCCTGGCCGCGAGCGAGTAGCAGAACGACTCCACCTGCGTCCGATCGTGCTGCTCCAGCACCGGCGCCAGGAAGACCGACACGGGATGGGCGATGAAGTCGGCCGAGAGGTAGCCCACGCGCAGCCGCCGCGCCGGGTCGCCGCGTTCGGCGTATGTCTGGAAGCGCACGGGCACCGCCTGCTCCAGCGCGGCGCCGAATTCGAGGTGCCGCGCGAACAGCGCGTCCGCGTCGACGCCGTCGGCGAAGTTCAGCACCATCAGCTCGAACGAGCGGTGCAGCCAGTTCGCCGGATCGCGCGCCACGGTCTCCCGCAAGGTGGCCCACGCCGCGTCGGCGAAGCCCTCGTCGCGGTCGATGCGCACGCGCAGCTCGAGCGCCTGCGAAAACTCCGGCTTGGCGCGCAAGGCCGCGTCGACCAGGACGCCCGCCCGCGCCGTGTCGCCGCGCAGCACCAGCAGGCGCGCATAGTTGTAGTTGCCGAACGGATGGCGCGGGTCGAGCGCCAGCACCTGCTCGAACGCGGCGACCGCGCCGTCCTGGTCGCCCTGCGCCTCCCGCACGATGCCCAGGTTCAGGTGAGCCCGCGCGTGGCCCGGCGCGCTGGCCACCGCCAGGCGGTACGCGGCCTCGGCCTGCGGCAGCTGGCCGGCATCCTCGCGCGCGTTGCCTTCGGCGACCAGGGCGTCGGCAGCGGCGATGTCGTTCGTGGGGGGCGCCGCCGCGGGGGCGATCGCCGGCGCCGGTGCCGGGCTCGAAGACGGCGGCAGGAATCGGTTCAGCAGGTTCTTGAGCATGGAAGCGTCATCCTCGGACACGCACATTGTCGGCCACATGCAAAAGGGCCCCGAAGGGCCCCTTGTGTCCAGCAGCCCAGGCTCAGCCGACGCGGCAGATCTTCAGCATGTTGGTGCCGCCCGGGTAGCCCATCGGCTCGCCGCACGTGATGGCGTAGGTGTCGCCCGGCCGGAGCACGCCGCGCGCCACGAGCAGGCGCTCGGCCTCGGCGAGCGCGGTGTCGCGGTCGTCGCAGGACGGCATCATCAGCGGCGTGACGTTGCGGTACAGCGCCATGCGGCGCAGCGACGTGGCCTGCGTGGTGAGCGCGAAGATGGGCACCTTCGTGCGCTGGCGGCTGATCCACAGCGCGGTGGAGCCGCTCTCCGTGAGCGCGACGATGGCCTTGCAGCCCAGGTGCTGCGCCGTGAACAGCGCCCCCATGGCGATCGACTGGTCGATGCGGCCGAACTTCTTGTTGATGAAGGTGGCCTCGACCAACTGCACGTCGTCGGCGCGCTCGGCCTCCAGCGCGATGGCGGCCATGGTCTCGACGGTCTCGACCGGGTACTTGCCGGCGGCGGTCTCGGCGCTGAGCATCACCGCGTCGGTGCCGTCGAGCACCGCG
>JACMOG010000771.1 GCA_014378125.1 Vitreoscilla sp.
CCGGCTTCTTCGGCACCGCGGGCCACCGTCGCACTGCAGGCCACCGCACGGAACACGCCATGAAGCGCATCGCCCTGGCCCTTGCGGCCCCGCTCGTGGCCGCGCACGCCCACGCCCACAAGGCCAGCGACGCCTATGTGACGCTGCACGTGGATGGCGCCGTCGTCGACGCCCGCATCGACATTGCCCTGCGCGACCTCGACCGCGACCTCGATCTCGACGCCAGCGCCGACGACCAGCTCAGCTGGAAAGAGGTGCGCACACGCTGGGCCGACATCGCGGCGCTGGCGCGCAACGACATCCGCCTAAGCGCCGACGGCGCGGCCTGCACGCCGGATGCGCCGTCCACGCCCGTCACCGACGCGAACACGCCCGCGCTCACCGTGCACAGCGGCGGCACCTATGCCGTGCTGCGCACCCAGTGGCGCTGCGCGGCGCCGGTAGAGCAGCTGAGCGTGGACTACCGGCTGTTCGCGAAGACGGATCCGACGCATCGGGGGATCGCCAGGGTCTCTCGTGTCGACGCGAGCGCCGACGCGCCCGTGCCGCAACTGGCCGTGCTGAGCCCGGGCAACGCCTGGCATCGATTCCGCCTGCCGGCTCCTCCGCTGGCCACGCCAGCAAGCGCCGCAGCCACGGTGCCTCCCGCGGCCGCCCTGGACACCGCGGTCGCCGCGCCCCCCGCGCCGGCGCCGATCGCGGCAGCCGATGCCGACACGGCCTCCGCCGAGGACGGCCCGCCATCGTCGTTCCTCGGCTTCGTGCGCGAGGGCGTGCACCACATCCTCATCGGCTACGACCACATCCTGTTCCTGCTGTCGCTGCTGCTGCCCGCGGTGTGGATCCGCAGCGCCGTCACCGATCCGCGCACGGGCGTCAGTCGCACGCGCTGGATACCTTCGAACAACCTCAAGCTGGCGCTGACGAACGTGCTGAAGGTGGTGACCGCGTTCACCGTGGCGCACTCCATCACGCTGGCGCTGTCGGTGCTGAACATCGTCAACCCGCCGTCGCGCTGGGTGGAGTCCATCATCGCGGCCAGCGTGGTGCTGGCCGCACTGAACAACATCTGGCCGCTGATCAGCGAGGCGCGCTGGAAGCTCACCTTCGTGTTCGGCCTGGTGCACGGCTTCGGTTTCGCGTCCGCGCTGAAGGACGCCGGGCTGGCCAAGGGCGCGCTGGTCGGGCCGCTGGTGGGCTTCAACGTGGGCGTGGAGATCGGCCAGCTGTGCATCGTGGCGGTGGTGCTGCCGCTGGCCTGGTCGCTGCGCGGCACGCGCACCTACCGCAGCGCGTTCGCGGGCGGCTCGCTGGCGATCGCCGGCGTGGCCGGGCTGTGGCTGGTGCAGCGCGCGTTCGACCTGAGCCTGATCGCGGGGTAGGATCGTCGGCATGTACACGCTGTTCGGATTCAAGGGCTCGGGCTCGGCGTCGGTCGAATGCGCGCTCGAGATGACCGGCGCGCCCTGGCGCCTCGTGGAGACGGCATCGTGGGAGCACAACGACGCGCTGGCCGAGCTGGAACGCGCGAATCCGCTCAAGCAGATCCCCACGCTGCAACTGCCCGACGGCAGCGTGCTGAGCGAGAGCGCCGCCATCCTGATGCACCTGGGCTTCGCGTTTCCGAACTCGGGCCTGCTACCGGACGACCCCGGCGCGCGCGACCAGGCACTGCGCGGGCTCGTGTACATCGCGGCGAACTGCTACTCGTGCATCACGGTGATCGACTATCCCGAACGGTTCACCACGCAGACCGACGACGCCGCGCGCGCGGCCATTCGCGAGGGTGCGACGGAGCGGCTGCACAAACACTGGGACATCTTCGCCGACCTGTATCCAGTGGCGGATCACGGCTTCATCGCCGGCGACCAGCCGGGCGCTTTGGACCTGATGGCCGCGGTCGTGTCGAAGTGGTCGGGCACGCGCAAGCACGTGAAGACGTCGCGACCCGCGTTCTCGGCGCTGCTGGAGCGCATCGATTCGCATCCGGCGGTGGCGCCGGTGTTCGGCCGGCACTGGCAGGCCCTGGCGGAGATGCCGACGGGCGCTTGAGCAGGATCAGGCCAGCAGGCCCATCTCGACGCCAGGCGTGAGGTTCATCCGGCTGGCGAGACCGGCGCGCAGCTCGAGGACGGTGCGCGCCTCGGGGCAGCTGGACATGCGCCACGGCTTCAGGCCGGGCACCACCTTGGTGACCACGCCGTCGGCGCTGAGGAACACGACATCCACCGGCTGGTCGAAGCCGAAGGTGTTGATGGAGCCGCAGCGCTTGACCCACACGCCGCACGACTTCTTCAGCTCGCGGGCGCCGGCCAGGCCAAGGAAGCGGCTGGCCCATTGACCGGTCGTGCGCACGGGCACGCGGTTGCGCGTGCCGGGTACCTTGAGATCGATCGTTTGTGACATGACCGTAGCTTACCTGCCGAGCGTGCGAAAAATCACGTCGCCTCGGGTAAACCACGCCTCGCGAGACACACCGTTACGTGTGCGCGGTGACAAGGTGCGTCGAGCGAAGACCAGCGGTAAGGTTTGGGCCGGAACGGTGCGTGGATGCACCTAATCGCGTTCCCAGAAGACGCCGTCCTCGGTGATCATGGCGTCGAGCGGCATGTCGTGCGGCTCGGCCTCCAGCCAGGGCACGTACCCGTGGCCATATCCGATGCCCACCGTGAACGGGCGCGGCTTCAGCGCCGCCAGCGTGCGGTCGTAGAACCCGCCGCCGTAGCCCAGGCGCACGCCGCTGTCGCCGAAGCCCACGCAGGGCACCAGCAACAGCTCGGGCTCGAACTTGTCGGTGCCCTTGGGCTTGGGAATGCCGTAGGCGTCTTCTTCCATGGGGCAGCCCGGATACCAGACATGGAAGTCGAGCTGCTTGGTCTCGCGGTCGATCACCGGCAGGCCGATGAGCCGGTAGGGCTCGCCCTCCGTCCAGCGGAACAGCGCGGGCATGGCGTCGAACTCGCCCTTGATGGGCCAGTAGGCGCCGATGGAGGTTTCGGGCCGGGTGACCAGCCACACGCGCAGCACCTCCTGCAGGTGCACCGAGCGCTGGTGGCGATCGGTCATCGCGAGGCGCTCGGCCTTCAGCTGGCGGCGCAGCGTGGGCTTGTCGCGGGCGGGCTCGAGCGAGAACTTCCAGGGCGGCGTGGTCATGGAGGGATTGTGGAGGGCGCCCGAGCTTCCTGCAAATGGCCGTGTCGATGCACGGGCACGCGTCCGACGCGAACTGAACCTAAACTGCACGGATGAGCGATAAGGGGTTCGTGAATCACTGCCTGGAACTGCTGTCCCCGCTGGGCGGCACGTCGTCACGCCGGATGTTCGGCGGGCATGCGCTGTACATCGACGGCCTGTGCATGGCGCTGATCATCCAGGACACGCTGTACCTGAAGGTGGACGACACGAACCGCGCCCAGTTCGAGCGCGCCGGTTGCCGCCCGTTCACCTACGCCGGCAAGAACGACGAGGTCCACGTGATGAGCTACTGGACGGCGCCGGAGGAGGCGATGGAGTCCCCCGCAGAGATGCTGCCCTGGGCGCGCCGTGGCCTGGCCGCCGCCGTCGCGGCACGCGCGAAGGCGCCGCCGGCCCGGAAGAAGCCCGCGGCGAAGAAGGCGGTCGCGCGCAAGGCCGCCAAGCCATGAACATGGCTCGCCAGCGTCCGCTGGTCCTCGATCACCTGCGCAGCTTCGAGGCCGTGGCGCGGCGCGCCGGCTTCGGCGCGGCCGCCGAGGAGCTGCACGTCACGCAGTCGGCCGTCAGCCGCCAGATCAAGAGCCTGGAGGACGAGCTGGGAGCGCCGCTGTTCACGCGCGGCACGCGTCGCGTGGAGCTCACCCAGGCGGGGCAGCTGCTGCTGCGCGCGATCACGCCGGCGCTGGGCCGCATCGACAACGCCGTGCGCCAGATCCGCCAGCTGCGCGGCCGGGCGCAGGTCAGCCTGTCCACGTTCCCGTCGTTCGCCTCGCTGTGGCTGCTGCCGCGCCTGCCCACGTTCGAGAAGGGCCAGCCGGCCATCGACATCCGCATCTCCGCCACCGACCGGCTGGTGGAGCTGGACGATCCCGACCACGACCTGGTGCTGCGCCAGTGCCGTCCCGAGGACGCCCCGGCCGGCGCCATCCGCATGTTCGGCGAGGTGTGCACGCCGGTGATCGGCGCGAGCCTGGCCGATGCCATCGCGCGCGGAGCGGCGCCACCGCTGACGGCGCCGCCCGACCTGGTGGGCTTCACGCTCATCGAGATGGACGACGACCGCCCCAGCAGCGATGTGCTGGGCTGGCCCTACTGGCTGCAGCAGCGCGGGCTGTCGCAACTCGAGCCGCGTCGCTGGATCAGCGTGAACTTCACGCACCAGCAGGTGCAGACGGCGCTGGCCGGCCAGGGCGTGGCGCTCGCCCGGTTGCCCTTGATCCACGACGCCCTGGAGCGCGGCGACCTGATCGAGCCGTTCGGCCGCGAGGGCCGCATGACCTCGCCGTGGGCGTATTGGCAGATCGCGCTGAGCAGCGCGCGGCCGCGGCCGGAGCTGGAGAGCTTCAGCGGTTGGTTGCAGCAGGCCGCGCTGGAGACGCGGCGGGCGATTGGCGAGGAGAGCTGAAGGGGTCTGGCATTGCCTGCGCGTACGCAGGAGATGCCAGACCCCCCCTCAGGTCAAGAGCGCCAGCGCCATCTCGATCTGCTCGGTGGGGCCGCGCTTGAAGCCCGATCGCGTGAAGCGCTGCAGCCGGCCGATGGCCAGCGCGGTCAGCGCCGAGGCGCGGCCGTTGGCGTCCACCGTGGGCGTCTGAGATCCGGCGCGTTCGGCGGCGGCGCGCAGCAACTGGCGCAGCTGGGACTCCACCTTGTCGAAGAACTGGTTCATGCGCGTGGACAGGCGCTCGTTCTCGAACACCAGCGCGTCGCCCACCATCACGCGGGCCATGCCCGGGTTCTTCTCGCCGAACTGCAGCAGCATGAAGACGATGCGGCGGGCCTGCAGCGCGGGATCGGCGTCGCGTTCGGTGATCTGGTTGATCAGCGTGAAGATGCTCTGCTCGATGAACTCGATGAGCCCTTCGAACATCTGCGCCTTGCTGGCGAAGTGGCGGTACAGCGCCGCCTCGCTCACCGACAGCTTGGCGGCGAGCGCGGCGGTGGTGACGCGGTCGGCGCCGGGCTCTTCGAGCATGGCGGCCAGGGTCTGCAGGATCTGCACGCGCCGCTCGCCGGGCTTGGGCCGCTTGCGCGCGGGGGCCGCGACCTCGCCCGCGTTGGCGGACTCCGGGGCCACGTCGGCGTGCGCCTCGGGGGCGTCGTCCTCGTCGTTCAAGTCCCGACCTGCTTGCGGTGATGGCATCGTGATCTCGGGCGCCGAGGCGCCGGAACCGGCAACGGCAGAAAACTGGGTGGGAAGGCGTGGCATCGCTGTCAGCGCACTGGAATGGCGCGGGGCGTGAGGCCATTTTTGCACACCACTGCCGCGCTGCTGCCTGCAGGTAAACACCAAGCAAAGATTCCGTGAAGCCCCGCACGGTCGGGGTTCGCACGGAGGTGGGCACCGACTGCCCCAGTCGAGTGCCGCGCGCCCCGGACTGGCCGTCGGGGCGCCGCCAGTCAGCCCAGCGAGCCCAGCGAACGCAGGGACCGCACGATGCGAACGCCGCTCGGATGGACGGTCCAGCGCCCCACCCGCGGCCCGGCGTGCGCCCCGCGGCGCGCGAAGCGCTGCATCCAGACCGGCGTCATGCCCACTCGGCGCGCCGCCAGCACGTTGTCCAGCGAGTCCTCCACCAACACGCAGCGCGACGGATGCACGCCCAGCCGGGCCGCCACCTGGCGCAGCAGGCGGCGATCGGGCTTGGGCCGCCAGTGGCCGAACATGCGCATGTCCTCGATGGACAGCACCGCGTCGAACAGCTGCACGATGCCCAGCGCCCCCAGCACGCGCATCGCGTACGCGCGCGGCGCGTTCGTGAGCACGATGCGGCGCCCGCGCAGGCGCGCGATGGCGGCCAGGTCGTGGCGGTGGCCGGTGACGCGCTGCTCCAGGCCGGGGAAGCGATGCGTCTCGTGCAGGAAGTGGGCGGGGCTGACGTCATGATGGCGCACCAGGCCCAGCATCGTGGAGCCGTAGCGGCGCCAGTAGCGGTCGCGCAGGTCGTCGGCCTCGGCGGGGCTGACGCCCAGCGTGTCGACCACGTAGCTTCGCATGGTGTCGTTCATCTGCGCGAACACCCACGCGCCGGCGTCGTGCAGCGTGTTGTCGAGGTCGAACAGCCACACCTTCTCGCTCATGCCGTGCCTTCGTGCGACATGTCGCGTTGGAGTCCCCAGATGCCCGCCATCAACAACAGCGCGCCCGCCCACTGCGCAGGATGAAGACGTTCGCCGAGAAAGGCCGCGGCCAGCAGCACTGCCGTCAACGGCTCCACCAGCGTGGCCACGGTGAGCGCCGTGGGACTGAGGCGCGCCGCGCCCCAGCTGAACGCCAGCAGCGCCAGCGCCGCGGTGACCATGCCCAGGTACAACAGCCAGGCCTCGGGCGTGGCCTCCCGGGGAAGTTGCAGCGGCCAGACGAGGCCCGACAGGCCCATCACCGCGGTGGCCGCGAGCGTGAGCGCGGTGGTGGCCGTGCCGGCGCCCCATTGGCGCGAGATGGCCGGGCCCACCAGCGTGAAGCCGGCGTACAGCAGCGCCGAGCCCACCGACGCGGCGACGCCCCACACCCAGTCGTCGACCGTCGCGCCGGGTCGCGCGCCACCTTCGGTGCCGCCGCCGACGATCAGCAGGACGGTGCCGGCCAGCGACGCGGCCAGGATCGCCAGCAGCACCAGGCTTGCGCGCTGGCGACCGCGGGCGAGCGCCCACGCGGTGACGAACACCGGCGGCAGGCACAGCGCGATCAACGTGGGAATGGCCGCGCCGATGTGGGCGATGCCGATGAACCACAGCAGCACGTACGCCGCCATCACGGCGCCCGCGGCCAGCAGCGGCGCGCCCTCGCGCAACAGGCGGCGCCACGGCATGGGACGCCCGAACACGAGCAGCAGCGAGGCCGCGCCCAGCACGAAGCGCCAGAACGAGATGCTTTGCGGGTGGTAGCCGTGGCGCGCCACGAGCAGGTTCACCACCAGCGAGCCGGTGCCCCACAGGAACGCGGCGCCGCAGGCGGCGCCGAGCCTCGGCGCCAAGCCGTGGCCTGCGCGAGGACGCTGTCCCGTTCCGATCAACGCGCGCGGATCATGGTGCCGTAGGCTTGATCCGTGAGGATTTCCAGCAGCATCGCGTGCGGCACGCGCCCGTCGATGATGTGCACGGCGTTGACGCCCGAGCGCGCGGCGTCGAGCGCCGACGCGATCTTGGGCAGCATGCCCCCCGAGATGGTGCCGTCGGCGAACAGTTCGTCGATCTGGCGCGCGCAGAGGTCGGTGAGCAGCTTGCCCTGCTTGTCGAGCACGCCCGGAGTGTTGGTGAGCAGCACCAGCTTCTCGGCGCCCAGCACCTCGGCCAACTTGCCGGCCACCACGTCGGCGTTGATGTTGTAGCTGACGTTGCCCTCGCCGAAGCCGATGGGGCTGATGACGGGGATGAACTGGTCGTCCTGCAGCGCCTTGACCACCGCCGGGTCGATGGAGACGATGTCGCCCACCTGGCCGACGTCGTGTTCGATGCTGGGGTCGTCCTTGTCCTTCATCTTGAGCTTGCGCGCGCGGATCATGCCGCCGTCGAACCCCGTGAGGCCCACGGCCTTGCCGCCGGCGGAATTGATGAGGCCCACGATGTCCTGCTGCACCTCGCCGCCCAGCACCCATTCGACGACGTCCATCGTCTCCTTGTCGGTGACGCGCATGCCCTGGATGAAGGTGCCCTTCTTGCCCAGCTTGGACAGCGCAGTGTCGATCTGCGGGCCGCCGCCGTGCACCACCACCGGGTTCAGGCCCACCAGCTTGAGCAGCACCACGTCCTCGGCGAAATCCTGCTGCAGCGCCGGATCCGTCATGGCGTTGCCGCCATACTTGATGATGATGGTCTTGCCGTGGAACTTGCGGATGTAGGGCAACGCCTGCGACAGGATCTCGGCCTTGTCGCGGGGGGCGATGTGCGAGAGATCGACCGACGCGGGCGTCGAGTCGGCGGCAGAGGTGTGCGTGGGCGTGGTCATGGAGCGGATTCTATTGACCTTGCGCGACCGGCGCGTGTCGGCGAAACGCCCCTATCGCGCGTTAGGGAGATACCAAGGACAATGGAATCATGAAACGCCTCCTCGTCACCGCCGCCCTGCTGGCCGTCTCGGCCCTCGCCTCCGCCCAGGCCCTCGTGTCCGGCGAGGTGAAGAAGATCGACAAGCCGGCCGGCCGGATCACGCTCAAGCACGCCGAGATCAAGCTGTACGACATGCCCGGCATGACCGGCGCCTACAAGGTGCAGGATCCGTCCATGCTCGACAAGGTGCAGGTGGGCGATCACGTCCAGTTCAGCCTGGATCGCGTCAATTCCGTCTACACGATCACCAAGATCGACGTGCAGAAATAGAGCCCCACGGTCGCTGGCGCTCCCTTGAACTTCTTGGCCTGAGTGACAGCGGCAGCGCCGGCAACGTCGTGCTGCCGCGGCCCCAGAAGTGAATGCCTCGCATCATCTGCTGCATCGCCACGGCTTCGGCGGACAGCTTGGGCTTGCCACTCTTGTCGCCGCTGGCCGCCGACGAGTCGGGGAACATGCGGAACGTGGTGTTGCTCACGATCTGCGCCACGCGCGGCACGAAGGCGTGCAGCACCTCGCCGAACACGCCCAGGCGTGTGGCGATGCGCACCGGCTTCTCCACGCAGGCCTGCGCGATCATGTCGGCCGCCTCTTCGGGCGAGAGCGTGGGCACGTTGGCGTAGATCTTGGTGGGCGCGATCATCGGCGCACCAGCGGCATGTTGATGGTGGTGAACGTGACGCCCACGTCGGCGAATTCGCTCGACGCGCAGCGCGTCCAAGCATCCAGCGCGGCCTTGCTGGCCACGTAGGCCGAGAAGCGCGGCGCGTTGGTGAGCACGCCGATGAAGGCCTGCGTGGGCGCGTCGTCGGAGATGTCGACCGCGTAGGCGTGCACCTGGGCATCGGCGCGGCCGCCGTTCTTCGCGAACGCCAGGATCTGCTTCTTCGCCTCGGCGAGCTTCTCTTCGTCGCGGGCGCAGATCACCGTGATGGCGCCGGCCTCGGCGAACTTGCAGGCCGCGGCCAGGCCGATGCCCGACGAGCCGCCGGTGACCAGCACCACCTTGCCCGCCACCGTGCCCTTGAGGCTGTGGTCGATCTTCAGCGCCGGGTCGAGGTGGCGCTCCCAGTAGTCCCACAGGCGCCACGCGTAGTCCTTCAGCGGCGGGCACGCGATGGACGAGCCCTTGAGCGCCCTCTGCGTGTCGCGGTCGTCGAAGCGCGTGGGGTAGTCGACGAAGGTGAGGATGTCTTCCGGCAGGCCCAGGTCCTTCATCACCGCGGCGCGCACGCGGCGCACCGGCGCCAGCGCCATCAGGCTCTTCTTGACGCCGCGCGGGATGAAGCCCAGCAGGGCGGCGTTGACGAACACGTTCATCTTCGGCGCGTGCCGGTGCGATTAGGTTTCGCCCTCCATTGGCGCGTCCTATATTCCGGTCTCGACCCGAGTGGTCACCCCCTCCAGGCAACAAAGGATCACGACATGGTCAAGAAGCTCTCCAGGATCGCCGCCAAGCAGGCCGCCTCCCCCGCCGGCCTGCTCGACAGCCAGCTCGCCAGCTCCGTCAAGGACTCCGCCCAGCAGATCTGGCTGGCCGGCATGGGCGCGTTCGCCAAGGCCCAGGCCGAAGGCGGCAAGGTGTTCGACGCGCTGGTCAAGGAAGGCGTGAGCCTGCAGCGCAAGACGCAGTCCGTGGCCGAGGAGAAGCTGGGCGACGTCACCGGCAAGATGAGCTCGATGGCCTCGGAAGTCACCAGCAAGGCCGGCGCCTCGTGGGACAAGCTCGAGAACATCTTCGAGGAGCGCACCGCCAAGGCCCTCGGCAAGCTGGGCGTGCCCACCGCCAGGGACGTGGCCGAACTGACGGCGCGCGTCGAGGCGCTGAGCGCCGCGGTGGCCAGGCTGTCGAAGTCGCCCAAGGCCGCGGCTGCGGTTGCGGCTGCCCCCGCGCCCGTCAAGACCGCCGCCGCCAAGGCGCCGGCGAAGAAGGCCGCCGCGAAGGCGCCCGCCAAGCAGCCAGTCGTCAAGCGCGCGCCGGCAAAGAAGGCTACGGCAGCCTGAGTCAGCCTCCCGGCGCGATGCCGGTGAAGAAGTCCACCAGGCTGCGTGGTGCGCCGTCGCCCAGGCACAGGTCGGTCATGCGGATCGCCTCCGCGG
This sequence comes from Vitreoscilla sp., assembly GCA_014378125.1. The sequence goes on from JACMOG010000771.1 coordinate 10,345, forward strand.
CTTCGGCCGCACTGCGCGGGAAGAGCTCGGCCTCGTAGGCTGAGAGCGCCGTTTCCAGGTCATGCGGATGCGCGGCGATGGCCTGCGCCAGCTGCGCGCCGTCGAACATCGCGAGGTTGGCGCCCTCGCCGGACGGCGCCATCAGGTGCGCCGCGTCGCCGAGCAGGGTGACGCCGGGCACGCGGGGCCAGCGATGGTCCACAGGCAGCGCGTGATGCGGACGCGGCACCGGCGCCGTCTCGCCGTTCGTGATGAGCGCGATGAGCGCCGGCGCCCAGCCCGCGAACTCCGCGGCGACGCGGGCCACCGCGGCCGCCCGGTCGGCGAAGTCGATGCGGGCGATCCACTCGAGCGGCCTGTTCAGCGCCACGTAGGTGTGCAGCACGCCGCCGGGCTCGCGATGCGCGAAGAGGCCGCGGCCCGGCATCATCGCGAACAGCGCCCCGCCGCCCACCGCCTGCGCGCTGGCCGGATGGCGGACGTCGGCATCGTGGAGGTGGGTCTCGACGTAGGTGGTGCCGATATAGGACGGCATGGCCGACGAGACCAGCGGGCGAACCTTCGACCACGCGCCGTCGGCGCCCACCAGCAGGTCGGTGGTCGTGCTGGCGCCGTTTGCGAATTCGACGCGGTGGCGGCCCGCGCCAAGCGGTTCCGCCGCGACCACCTTGTGGCCACACTGCACGGTGCCTTCCGGCAAGGAATCCAGCAGGATGCGCCGCAGCTCGCCTCGCACGACCTCGGGACGACCGCCCGTGCCGTCGTCCTCGTCGGCCATCAGCAGCGTGCCATCGCTGGCCAGGACGCGCGACGCCTGTCCGCCCGGGTGGATCAGCGCGCGGAATTCGTCGAAGAGGCCGGCGCCGATGATCGCGATGGGGGTTTTGTGGAACGTCATTCCATCATCTTGGAACATCGTTCCAGGCATGTCAAGATACGCCATGCCCAAGCCTTCACGCACCTCCTCTCGCCGCGGGGATTCGCTCTCGCGAGATCGCATCGTCGACGCGGCCATCGAGCTGCTGGACAAAGGCGGCGAGGACGCCCTCACCTTCCGCGCGCTGTCCGAGGCACTGGGCACCGGCCCGGGCGCGATCTACTGGCACATCGCCGACAAGAGCGACCTGATGACGGCCGCATGCGACGCGGTGGTCGTGCGCACGCTGGACGCCTGCGCGCGCGAGACCACTCCGAAGGCGACGATCCGCGCCGTCGCGCTGGGCCTGTTCGATGCGATGGACGCGCACGCGTGGGTGGGTTCGGCGCTGATGCGCGCGGCAGCGCGGCTTCCCGCGATGCGGTTGATCGAACGCATCGGCCAGCAAGTGCGTGCGTCGGGCGTTGCCGAAGGCGCGCAGTGGGCCACAGTTTCGGCGCTGCTGCCCTACATCGTGGGCGTGGGCGGCCAGAACGCGGCCAACGCACGCCACGCGCAGGCGAACGGGCTCGTGCGCGATGATTTCCTGGCGTCGGTGGCCAGCACGTGGGAGCAACTGCCCCCGCAGGACTGGCCCTTCGTGCACGCGATGGCCGGCCATTTCGCCGCGCACGACGACCGGGCCGACTTCCTCACGGGCATCGATCTGTTGCTGCGCGGCATGGGGTCAGGCTCCCGCCAGCCGTCATCCACCCGAAGGCTGACAGCGCCAAGGGCGGGTGCCTGACCCCTTCCGGCTCACCCCAGGTACCGCTTCTCCAGATGCGCCTTGAAGTACGCCGGATTCAGCGTCTCGCCCGAGGCGCGCAGCGACAGCTCGTCGGTGTTCCAGCGGCTGGCCTGCGTCCAGATGTTGTCGCGCAGCCAGTCGAACACCGGCGAGAGATTGCCCGCGCAGATCTGGGCGTCGAGGTCGGGCATCTGGCGGCGCATGGTGGCGAACCATTGCGATGCGTACATGGCGCCCAGCGAATAACAGGGGAAGTAGCCGAACAGCCCCTCGGGCCAGTGCACGTCCTGCATCGGGCCGTCGCGAAAATTGCCGCGCGTGTCGACGCCCAGCAGCTTCATCATGTACTCGTCCCACAGCGCGGGGATGTCGTCGACCTGGACGTTGCCCTCGATGAGGCCGCGCTCGATCTCGTAGCGCATGATGACGTGGGCGGGGTACGTGACCTCGTCGGCGTCGACGCGGATGTAGCCGGGCTGCACGCGCGTGAGCAGGCGCTGCAGGTTGTCGGTGGCCAGCGCGGGCTGCTCGCCGAAGCCCCCGCGGACCAGCGGCGCGATGTGGGCGACGAAGCCGGGATGGCAGCCCACCTGCATCTCGAACGACAGGCTCTGGCTCTCGTGGATGCCCATCGAGCGCGCCTCGGCCACCGGCTGGCCCAGCAACTCGCGCGGCAGGTTCTGCTCGTAGCGGCCGTGGCCCGTCTCGTGCACGGTGCCCATGAGGCTCTGCACGAACTCGTCGTCGCGAAAGCGCGTGGTGAGGCGCACGTCCTCGGGCACGCCGCCGGAGAACGGATGCGAGCTGACGTCCAGCCGTCCGCCGTCGAAGTCGAACTGCAGCACGCGCATGACCTGCTCGCACAGCCCCCGCTGCGCCGCGCGGTCGAACGGGCCCTGGGGCACGAGCGTGCATTCGTCGGCCTGCTTGTGCGCGATGCGCGAGATGAGGCCCGGCAGCCATTCCTTGACGTCGCCGAAGATGCGGTCGATGGTGGCCCCGCGCATGCCGGGCTCGTAGCGGTCGATGAGCGCGTCGTAGGGCGACAGGCCGCTCATGTCGGCGAGGAAGCGCGCCTCCTCGCGGCCCACCTCCAGCACGGTCTTGAGGTTGACGGCGAAGCCGGCCCAGTCGTTGTCCTTGCGCTGCGTGCGCCAAGCGTATTCACAGCGCGAAGTGGCCAGCGCCCGGCGCTCCACCAGCTCGGCCGGCAACGCGTTGGCGCGGAACCAGTCGCGCTCGATCTCGCGCAGGTTGGCGCGCTGGGCGTCGTCCAGCGATTCGTCCTTGGCGCGCGCCAGGTGGTTGTTCAGCGCCGGATCGGTGCGCATGCCGTGCGTGAGCATTGCGATCTCGGCCAGCGCCTGTCCGCGCGCGGTGTTGCCCTTGGGGGGCATGTTGGCGGCCTGGTCCCAGCTGGCCATGCTTTGCAGGTGGCCCAGGCGGTAGAGGCGTTGCCAGGTGGCGGTGAGGGCGTCGTAGGAAGGCGTCGCGGTGGTGGTCATGGTTGTCCCCTGAAGTCGTTGTTCCGGTCGTTCCATCGTGTGCAACGCCGGCCCGGGCATTGTCGCCGGGCAGCCCATGATGACCCGCCCCGCGCCTGGCCGTGCTCCCCCGAAAGGGGCGGAAATCAACCGAAATGCGCGTGCCACCACGGTTGAAGGTGCGGCCACAGCCCCACCAGCAGCGTGGTGTAGGCCAGGTAGCGCAGGAACTTGCCGATGGCCATGTAGCCCACGCAGGGCCAGAACGGCAGGCCTAGCCAGCCGGCCACGGCGCAAAGCGGGTCGCCCACCACCGGCAGCCAGCTGAGGAGGCAGGCGCGCGTGCCGTAGCGCTCCAGCAGCGCGCGGGCCCGCCGGCTGGCCGGCCCGGGCGGCTTCTTGTGCGCCAGGCTCTCGTAGGCCCGCTCGGCGCCGTAGCCGGTGGCCCAGCTGATGGCGCCGCCGATGGTGTTGCCCAGCGTCGCCACGACGATGGCCCACCACATCAGCGACGGGTTCATAAGAACCAGTCCCGCGAGCGCGGGCTCGGAGCCCAGCGGCAGCAGCGTGGCCGAGACCAGCGCCACGACGAACAGCGTCAGCAGCCCATACTGCGGCAGCGACAGCCAGGCGACGACGCCCGCGAACCAGTGATCCATGCGCCGCATTGTGCGCGAGCCTGTCGCGGCGTGCGGTTTCGCACACGGACGCGTCGCCGGCGCGACGCGCGCGGGGGTCGCCGTCCGGCTATACTTCTGCCTCGTTTTGCAGCACCCATGCCGTGCCCGACCTCGCTCGACAGCAGGCACGCTGCCCCACCTCCTCCCCGGATCCCACCCCATGCACATTGGCGCGATCGAGCTGCCGAATGCCCTGTTCGTCGCCCCCATGGCCGGGGTGACCGATCGGCCGTTCCGCATGCTTTGCAAGCGCCTGGGGGCGGGCTACGCGGTCAGCGAGATGGTCACGTCGCGCAAGGATCTCTGGCACACGCTGAAGACCTCGCGCCGCGCCAACCACGACGGCGAGACCGCGCCCATCTCGGTGCAGATCGCCGGCACCGACGCGCAGATGATGGCCGACGCCGCCCGCTACAACATCGATCGCGGGGCGGCCATCATCGACATCAACATGGGCTGCCCGGCCAAGAAGGTGTGCAACAAGTGGGCCGGCTCGGCGCTGATGCAGGACGAGCCGCTGGCCCTCGAGATCGTCGAGGCCGTGGTGGCCGCCTGCGCGCCCGCCAACGTGCCCGTCACGCTGAAGATGCGCACCGGCTGGTGCGACACCGAGCGCAACGCGCTGCGCATCGCGCGCG
>JACMOG010000772.1 GCA_014378125.1 Vitreoscilla sp.
CTGCTGCTCGACGAACCTTTCGGCGCGCTCGACGCGCTCACGCGCGGCACGATCCAGGACGAACTGTTGCGCATCTGCGCCGAGACGCACCAGACCGTCTTCATGATCACCCACGATGTCGACGAGGCTTGTCTGCTCGCCGACCGCATCCTGCTGATGAGCAACGGCCCGCAGGCGCGCGTGGCCGAGATCGTGCGCAACACGATGCCGCGCGACCGGCAGCGCGCGACCCTGCACCACGACCCGCAGTTCTACCGGGTGCGCAACCACCTGGTCGACTTTCTCGTCTCACGCTCGAAAGAGCTTTCGCACGGTCGCGCGCCGGCGGTGCCGCCGGTCGTCGAACCGGGGCTTGCGTCGCCGGAGGCGTCGCTCAACACCACCAACGTCGTTTCACTCAAAGAGCGTCTGGCCTGACCGGGCCGACTCGTCCATCCCCTACCGCAACGAAGGAGCCTGCCATGAGCCGTCTCGAAGTCACCGAAAAAATCATCACCACCAAGGTCGAACAAGGCATCAAATGGGCCGACGTGGCCGCCAGGGTCGGCCTCAGCAAGGAATGGGTCACGGCCGCCTGCCTCGGTCAGATGACGCTGAGCGCCGAGCAGGCGGGCGTGCTCGGTGAGATCTTCGGCCTCAGTGCTGCCGAGCAGAAGTGGTTGATGGTCGTGCCCTACAAAGGTTCGCTGCCGACCGCGGTGCCGACCGACCCGCTGGTCTACCGCTTCTACGAACTCGTGAGCGTCTACGGCACCACCTTCAAGGCGCTGATCAACGAAGAGTTCGGCGACGGCATCATGTCGGCGATCGACTTCAGGATGGACCTGAAGCGCGAAGCCAACGCGATGGGTGACCGAGTCGCGATCACGATGAGCGGCAAGTTCCTCCCCTACAAAACTTACTGACGGACACCGGTGAGCGACACCCGACCACCCGTTCCGCCGTTCACGTTCGAGAGCGCCACGCAAAAGGTGCGCGCTGCCGAGGACGCCTGGAACACGCGCGACCCGGAGGTCTGCGCCCGCGTCTACACCGAAGACTCGCGCTGGCGAAACCGTGCCGAGTTCTTGGTCGGGCGTGAAGAGGTCAAGGCCTTCTTGCGCCGCAAGTGGGCGCGCGAACTCGACTACCGGCTGATCAAGGAGCTGTGGGCCTTCAGCGGCAACGTCATCGCGGTGCGCTTCGCGTACGAGTGGCGCGACGACTCGGGTCACTGGTTCCGTTCGTATGGCAACGAGAACTGGGAGTTCGACCCGCAAGGCTTCATGACGCGGCGCTTCGCCAGCATCAACGACCTGCCCATCGCGGAGGCCGATCGCAAGTTCCATTGGCCGCTGGGACGCCGGCCGGACGATCATCCAGGGCTGGGCGACCTCGATCTTTGAGCTCGATCGGGGTCAGGCATCGCCACCGGGTACGGCGGAGATGCCTGACCCCTGCAGGTGCGCCAGCACGCCCATCGCGGCGGTGGGCGCGCGTTCCTTGGCGCCGTTGATCATGAAAATGAACACGTCGCGCGAGGCGGCCGTCGGCGCGCCGGTGTCGCCTTGCACCAGCGGCAGCCCGGTGGGCTCGCCGCCCGCGGCCCACGCCTGCGCGCAGCGGGCGAAGGACGCCAACGCCTCGGGCGCATACCCCGTCGGCACGTCCGACTGCGCGTTCATCAGCCGCAGGTAGACGAAGTCGGTGGTGAGGTTGGCGAACGACGGGAACTTGGGCGAGTCGGTGAACACCACGGCCGTCCGGTACTCGCGCGCCATCGCGAGGAACTCCGGCACCATGAAGCTGTCGTTGCGCACGTCGAGCACATGGCGCAGCTTGCGGCCGTCCACATCCTCGGGCAACAGCTTCAGGAAGGCCTCGAAGTCCACCGGGTCGAACTTCCTGGAGTCCGCGAATTGCCACAGCAGCGGGCCCAGCTTGTGCTCCAGCCTGGCCAGGCCGCTGTTGACGAAACGGCCGACCGACTCGCCCGCCTCGGCCAGCACGGGCCGGTTGGTGGCGAAGCGGTTGGCCTTCAGCGAGAACACGAAGTCGTCGGGCGTCTCGGCGAACCAACGCTCGAACGACTTGGCCGTC
>JACMOG010000773.1 GCA_014378125.1 Vitreoscilla sp.
AAGGTCTACGTGCTGCCCAAGCACCTGGACGAGAAGGTGGCGCGCCTGCAGTTGACCACGCTGAACGCGAAGCTGACGGAGCTGACCGACGAACAAGCCGCGTACATCGGCGTCGCCAAGAGCGGCCCGTACAAGCCCGACACCTACCGCTACTGATGGCCCGCGCTCCCATCAGCCTCGAGTTCTTCCCGCCGAAGACGCCCGAAGGCATGGCCAAGCTGGCTGCGGCGCGGGCCGAGCTGCGTGTGCTCGAGCCCGAGTTCTGCTCGGTCACCTACGGTGCGGGCGGCTCGACGCAGATGGGCACGCTGCAGGTGGTGCAGGCGATCCGCGACGAAGGCGGCACGGGCGTGCCGCACTTCACCTGCATCGGCGCCACGCGCGCCAGCGTGGTCGACACGCTCGACCGCTTCAAGGCCGCCGGCATCGACCGCGTGGTGGCGCTGCGCGGCGACCTGCCCAGCGGCTCGGGCAGCTTCGGCGAGTTCCGCTACGCCACCGAGCTGATCGAGCAGATCCGCAAGCACTCCGGCGACCACTTCCACATCGAGGTGGCCGCCTACCCCGAGACGCATCCGCAGGCGCGTTCGCCCGAGGCCGACCTGAAGGCATTCGCCGCCAAGGTGGCCGCCGGCGCGAACTCGGCCATCACGCAGATGTTCTTCAACGCCGATGCGTACTTCCGCTTCGTCGACGAGGTACGCGCGATGGGCATCGGCGTGCCGATCGTGCCGGGCATCATGCCCATCACGAACTCCAGCGGCCTGATGCGCTTCGCCGACAACTCGGGCTGCGAGATCCCGCGCTGGATGCGGCTGCGCCTGCAGTCGTTCGGCGACGACACCAAGTCCATCAAGGCCTTCGGCCTCGAGGTGATGGCGGCGCTATGCGAACGCCTCGTGGCAGGCGGCGCGCCCTCGCTGCACTTCTACACGATGAACCAGGCGGCGCCGACGTTGGCGCTGGCGGGCGCGATCGGCAAGTAGTCTGCCGTCATCCTGCGCGCAGTCGCAGGATCCACGCATGCCAGCATGGATTCCGCCACCCCGCGCGGAATGACGCATGGCGCGAGGCGGGGCCTGGCCCCGCCCTCGATCAGCCGCGATCGTGCAGGCCGTCGCTCTCGACGCGCACCTTCTCGCCCACCGCCGGAGCCGTCGACTCGCGCAACGTGCGGTGCGAGCCGTCGTCCATGCGCACGGTCACGTCGTACATGGTCTCCTTGCGCTGGTGCTTCTCGATGGCATTGCCGAGCAGGCCGCCGCCGACCGCGCCCACCACGCCGCCCAGCGTGCGGTTGCCGCCGCCCGCGATGCGGCTGCCCACGAGCGCGCCACCCACGCCGCCGGCCACGGCGCCGACGCCCTTGTTGTCGCCCTGCACCTCCACCGCGTTCACCGCCTCGATCACGCCGCACTCGTGGCATGCGGCAGCGGCCACCTGTTGGCGATCGCGCAGGCGCTGCTGGTCGGTTTCGGTGTCGCGGTCGGCGCGCGGCGGCAGTTCACGATCGGCGCGGTTCGCGTCACGCCGCGCCTGGTCCCGGCGGCCCTGGTCGTAGGAGCGGTCGGTGTTGGCCTGCGCCACGACCACCGGCGCGGGAGCCGGCGCGACAGGCGCCATCGCGACGCTGTTGGGCGCGCTCGCCTCGCCCATCGCGGGCGTGGCATTGGGGTCGCTCTTCGAGCACGCGCCCAGCGCGATGGCCGCCGAGGCGACAAGGGCCAGCTGGAAACCGCGCAGGCGGGAATGGGGGGTGTTGTTCATGGGAATCTCTCCTGTAGACGTCCGGGCGCCGGCGGAATGGCCGCCCCGTGATGGACTCTCCCAGGCGAACCGCATGCCTGCCTGCTCGACCGTGGATACCTCCGGATGCGTTTGCGGTCGAGCTGGCGCCGCCGGGCACGGTCCGCGCGCCCATGAAAAAGGGCGTTCGCCGTGCGGCGAACGCCCTGTGCTTCTTGAAACAGACAGGCGTTACGGGTTGGTCGCCGTCTGCGGCACGCCGGCCGCCTGATACGCCGTCATGCCGAACAGCTTGCGCACGTCCGGGCTGCCGTTGCCGTAGACATAGTTGTAGTTGTAGCTGGGGAAATCGTCGTAGACGACGCCGTTGTAGCCCGGATTGTTGCGGTGATAGAACTGCAGCCAGGCCGGCGCGTGGGTGCCGCCGGCCAGCGTCTGCAGCGCACCCACGGCGTACAGGTAGTAGTTGGCGTTGCCCAGGCGATGGTTGCGCTTGCCCAGTTGCTGCTCGAACAACGCCAGCGCGCCCACGAACTCGGGCGACGCCACCGAGGTGCCGATGAGCTGGTAGTAGTCGCCGCCGATGCCGATGCCGTAGGCGGTGATGACCGAGCTGTCGTCGGCGCTGCAGCTGATGGCGCTTGCGGGGCAGCCGCCCACCTGCATGCCGACGTCGGGAATCGTGCGCCACGTGGAGCCCGTCCTGGCCAGGCTCTGGTACAGCGGCTTCTTGAACACCACGCTCACCCCGCCGCCGGCGCCCCAGGCGCCACCCGACACGTTCACGCCGACGCCATACGGATCGTAGGGCGCCTCGGGATCGTTGTACGCGGTCTCGCGCACGTAGGCCGACTTCAGGCTGGTGGTGGAGCTGGTGGTGACGAGGTTGCCGCCGCCCACCGCCGTGACCGCCGGGTCGCCCGCCGGCGTGCTGATGCTGGGCACGAAGGTGGGGTTGGTGCCTCCGTAGAAGTAGTCACGGCGTGGTCAACAACTGGGGCACGATTCTGTCGGTCACCACCACCGGCAGCAGCAGCGACGGCGTGGACGTGCAGGG
>JACMOG010000071.1 GCA_014378125.1 Vitreoscilla sp.
CGGACGAGGAACTCGCCGCGAAAGGCGCGGAGCTCGCCGAGGCGAGCGCCAGGCTGCCCGACGATGACGCGCCGTCCATCGTGCTCATCCCGCCGCCGCTCGCCGACCCGGTGTTCAGCCATCTGCCGCAGGTGTGGGTGCTGGAGCTCTCCAGCTTCCAGCTCGACGACGTGCAGGACTTCAACCCGTCCGCCGCCACGGTGCTCAACGTCACGCAGGATCACCTCGACTGGCACGGCACGATGGCCGCCTACGGCGCCGCCAAGGCTCGGATCTTCGGCACGGTCATGGGCAACAGCGCGATGCCCTCCACGGTGATGGTCGTCAACCGCGACGAGCCCGCGGTCGAGGCCATGATCCCGCCGCCGATCACGATCAAGCCCACCCGGCGCGGCGAGCGCGCGAAGCTCGTGCATCGCCGCGTGGTGCGCTTCGGCCTGGACGCGCCGCGCGAGCCGGGCGACTTCGGCCTGGTCGACGAGATGGGCATGGCCTGGCTCGTTCGCGCCATGGAGCTCGATCCGACGATCAAGCGCAAGCCCGGCGACGAGGTCGAGCTCGTGATCCAGCGCCTGATGCCGGCCGACGCGCTGCGCATCCGCGGCCGCCACAACGCCTCCAACGCGCTGGCGGCGCTGGCGCTGGCCACGTCGGTGGGCGTTCCGCTGGCGCCGATGCTGCACGGCCTGCGCGAGTACCGCGGCGAGCCACATCGCGTCGAGCCGATCGGCATGATCGGCTCCGTGGAGTTCTTCGACGACTCGAAGGGCACCAACGTCGGCGCCACCGTGGCCGCGTTGAACGGCCTGGGCCAGGACCGCGCGCCGGCCAGGCTGGTGGTGATCCTGGGCGGCGACGGCAAGGGCCAGGACTTCACGCCGCTGGCCGAGCCGCTGCGCCGCCATGCGCGCGCCGCGGCCACCCTCGGCAAGGACGCCGAGGGCCTCGAGGCGGTGCTGCAGTCGGCCAACGTGCCGTTCCAGCGCCATGCCACGCTGGAAGACGCCACGCGCTGGGCCCATGCCCAGGCGCAGGGCAGCGACGCCGTGCTGCTGAGCCCGGCCTGCGCCAGCCTGGACATGTTCCGCGACTACAAGCATCGTGCCGACGTCTTCGTCGACACCGTGCGCGCCATCGCCGACGACGCGGGCGAGGTGCTCGCATGACCATGATCGCCATGCTCAAGCAGCACCTGCCCGAGTGGCCGGGCTTCCGTCCGGCCGAGTGGTTCCGCAAGCGCCGCGAGGCGGCCGCGGGCGACGAGCGCGTGCCCATCCGCGACTGGGTCGACGCGGGTCGTCCGGCGCGCGTGATGGGCGTCGACTCGGCGCTGATCTGGGTGACTGCCGCGCTGCTGGCCTTCGGCCTGGTGATGGTCTATTCGGCCTCGGTGGCGCTGCCCGACAGCCCGCGCTTCGCGCTGTACTCGCCCACGCACTTCCTGGGCCGCCAGGCGCTGTTCATCGCCATCGGACTGGTGTGCGCATTCGCCACCGCGCAGGTGCCGATCGCCGTGTGGGAGAAATGGGCGCCGTGGATCTTCGCCCTCGCGATGGTGCTGCTGTTCCTGGTGCTGATCCCGCACATCGGCAAGGGCGTGAACGGCGCGCGCCGCTGGATCCCCATGGGTCTGCTGAACTTCCAGCCCAGCGAGCTCGCCAAGCTGGGCATGTGCATGTACGCGGCCAGCTACATGGTGCGCAAGATGGACGTGAAGGAGAACTTCATCAAGGCCGTGTGGCCGATGGCCGTGGCCCTCGGCGCGATCGGCGTGTTGCTGCTGGCCGAGCCGGACATGGGCGCGTTCATGGTGATCGCGGCCATCGCGCTGGGCGTGCTGTTCCTGGGCGGCGTCAACGGCCGCATGTTCCTGCTGAGCGTGGGCGTGCTGCTGGGCGCGTTCACGCTGATGATCGTGTTCTCCGAGTTCCGGCGCCAGCGCATCTTCGCGTACCTCGATCCGTGGAACCCGACCTACGCGCAGGGCAAGGCCTACCAGCTCACGCACTCGCTGATCGCGTTCGGCCGTGGCGAGATCTTCGGTCAGGGCCTGGGCAACTCCATCGAGAAGCTGCACTACCTGCCCGAGGCGCACACCGACTTCCTGCTGGCCGTCATCGGCGAGGAACTGGGCTTCGCCGGCGTGTTCATCATCGTGGCCGCGTTCTTCTGGCTCACCCGGCGCCTGTTCATCATCGGCCGCCAGGCGATCGCGCTCGACCGCGTGTTCGCCGGGCTGATGTGCCAGGGCGTGGGCCTGTGGATGGGCGCGCAGTCGTTCATCAACTTCGGCGTGAACCTGGGCGTGCTGCCCACCAAGGGCCTCACGCTGCCGCTGCTGAGCTACGGCGGCTCGGGCGTGGTGCTGAACCTGGTGGCGTTGGCGCTGGTGCTGCGCGTCGACATGGAAAGCCGTGCCTTGATGCGGGGAGGTCGTGCATGAGCGCCGAACTCGCGCCCCGCGCGCCGCGCCACCTCGTCGTGATGGCGGCCGGCACCGGCGGCCACGTGATGCCGGGCCTGGCCGTCGCCCGCGAGGTGATCGCGCGCGGCTGGACGGTGAGCTGGCTGGGCACCCGCACGGGCATGGAGAACCGCCTCGTGCCGCCGTCCGGCATCCCGATGGACACGATCAACTTCGCCGGCGTGCGCGGCAAGGGCCTGCTGGGCACCTTCAAGGGCCTGCTGCAACTGGCCTCGGCGTTCGGCGCGTGCAAGCACATCCTGCGCACGCGCAACGCGTCGGCCGTGCTGGGCATGGGCGGCTACGTCTGCGTGCCGGGCGGCAAGGTGGCCCGCAAGCTGAAGAAGCCGCTGGTGCTGGTCAACGCCGACGCGGCGCTGCTGCTGTCCAACAAGTCGCTGCTGTCGTCCTGCGACGTGATCGCGTTCGGCTTCGACGGCGACGACGCGCGCGCCACGCCCAAGGCCCTCGTCACCGGCAACCCGGTGCGCGCCGAGATCGAGGCCATCGCGCCGCCGGCCGAACGCTTCGCGCAACGCGGCGGCCCGCTGCGCGTGCTGCTGGTGGGCGGCAGCCTGGGCGCCAAGGTGCTCAACGAGACGCTGCCGCAGGCGCTCAAGCTGATTCCCGCGGGCGAGCGTCCGCGCGTCACGCACCAGACGGGCGAGAAGAACTGGGAGTCGGTGCAGGCCGAGTACCACGCCCGCGGCATCGAGGCCGAGGTCGTGCCCTTCATCGACGACATGCCGCGCCGCCTGGCCGACTGCGACCTGATCGTGTGCCGCGCCGGCGCGATCACCGTCAGCGAGCTGTGCGCCGCGGGCGTGGCCAGCGTGCTGGTGCCGCTGGTCATCAGCACCACCTCCCATCAACGCGACAACGCGCTGTACATGGCCGAACGCGGCGCTGCGCGCCACCTGCCGCAGACCGAGCTGACGCCCGGGCGCCTGGCCGCCGAGCTGCGCGCGGCCACGCGCCCGAACCTGCTCGCGATGGCGGAACGCGCGCGCTCGCTCGCGCGCCCGCAGGCCGCGGCGCGCGTGGCGGACGAACTCGAAAGGCTCGTGGCATGACATCGAACGGCCGCCCGAAGATGGCATGCCCCCGCTCGGCGGGGAGGCGCGCAGCGCCAGGGGTGCCCACATGAAACACGCAGTCAAGAAAATACACTTCGTGGGCATCGGCGGCGCGGGCATGTCCGGCATCGCCGAGATCCTGCACAACCTGGGCTACGTCGTCTCCGGCTCCGACCAGTCCGACAGCGCCACCTCGCGCCGCCTGGCCTCGCTGGGCATCCGCGTGTGCGTGGGCCACGACGCGGCCAACATCGCCGACGCGCAGGCGGTGGTCACGTCGACGGCCGTGAAGGGCGACAACCCCGAGGTGATCGCGGCGCGCACCCGGCGCATCCCGGTGGTGCCGCGCGCGGTGATGCTGGCCGAGCTGATGCGCCTGAAGAAGGGCATCGCCATCGCCGGCACGCACGGCAAGACGACCACGACGTCGCTGGTCACCAGCGTGCTGGCCGAGGCCGGCGTCGACCCGACCTTCGTGATCGGCGGCAAGCTCAACTCCGCCGGCGCCAACTCGCGCCTGGGCTCGGGCGAGTACATCGTGGTGGAGGCCGACGAATCGGACGCGTCGTTCCTGAACCTGATGCCCATCCTGTCGGTGGTGACCAACATCGACGCCGACCACATGGACACCTACGGCCACGACTTCGCGCGCCTGAAGGCCGCGTTCGTGGAGTTCCTGCACCGCATGCCGTTCTACGGCTCGGCCATCGTGTGCGGCGACGATCCCGGCGTGCGCTCCATCATCCCGATGATCTCGCGCCCGGTGATCACCTACGGCATGAACGACGACGTGCAGGTGCGCGCGGTGAACGTGCAGGCGCTCGAGGGCGGCCAGATGCGCTTCACCTGCCAGCGCCGCAATGGCGTGCAGATGCCGGACTTCGACGTGACGTTGAACCTGCCCGGCGAGCACAACGTGCGCAACGCGCTGGCCGCGATCGCCGTGGCCACCGAGCTCGAGCTGCCCGACGCCGCCATCCAGCGCGCGCTCGAGGGCTTCACCGGCGTCGGCCGCCGCTTCCAGCGCTACGGCGAGCTACCGGTGGACGCCGACAAGGGCGGCGGCGAGTTCACGCTCATCCACGACTACGGCCACCATCCGGTGGAGGTGGCCGCCGTCATCGCCGCGGCGCGCGGCCCGGTCCCGCGGC
>JACMOG010000774.1 GCA_014378125.1 Vitreoscilla sp.
CAGCCCGTGGAGGCGGGCGGCGGCGCGCCGACGGCCAGCGGGTCATTCGTGGCCAGCGTGCGCAGCGACAGCTTGAGCGCGCCCTCGATCGCCTTGCGCGCCGCCGCGCCGATCACCGACGAGGCCCGCGCCGGCAGCATGCCGATGAGCCGCTCGATGGGCGAGCCCACCACGTTGGCGATGCGCGCGCCCACGCTGGGGCGTTCCAGCGCGCGGACGGCATCGGTCAGGGCCAGGGTGTCGGCGGCTTGCAGGGTCATCGGGACGGTCTCCTCGGCAGGGCGAACCAGCCTACGGCAAACGACGCGCCGCGCCGCGCCGTCAGCCGATGCCCGTGCGGTTCTTGCCCGCGCCCTTGCGCTCGTAGAGCGCCCCGTCGGCGCGTTGCAGCGCTGACTCCAGCGGCTCGCCCGGGCGGAAGCGCGTGACGCCGGCCGAGAAGGTGACGAACACCTCGCGGCCATCGTGCATGAAGAGGCTCGCCGACAGCGTGCGCTGCAGCCGCGTGAGCGTCACCTGCGCCTCGTCGACCGGCACGCCCGGCAGCAGCACCACGAACTCCTCGCCGCCGAAGCGCGCGACGATGTCGACCGCGCGCCGCTGCGCCTGCACATGGCCCGCCAGCGTCTTCAGCGCCATGTCGCCCACCGAGTGGCCCAGGGTGTCGTTGAGCTTCTTGAAGTTGTCGATGTCCAGCAGGCCGACGGCCAGCTCGCCGCCCTGGCGTTCCAGGCGCGCGGTCTCGACGTCGAAGGCCTGCATCAGGCCGCGCCGGTTGGCCACCTCGGTGAGCACGTCGGTGGAGACCTCCTCCGACAGCCGGCGCAGCTCGCCCTCCAGCGTGCGCACCTGCGACTCGAGCTCGGTAGCGCGCTGGCGGCCTTCGTGCAGGCGTTGCTGCGTGTCGCTCACCAGGCCGTGCGCCGCGCGGCTTTCTTCCACCATCTGCTTGACGACGCCGGCCAGGCTCT
This sequence comes from Vitreoscilla sp., assembly GCA_014378125.1. The sequence continues at coordinate 972 of JACMOG010000774.1, forward strand.
CGAGGGACTCGGCGTTGGCGATGGTGTCCACGTAGCGCGCCATGCTGTCGGCGAAGCCGCCGGTGTGGTCGCCCAGCGCGTCGAGCTCGCTGAGCATCTGCGAGATGGCGTCCTTCAATGCCACGCGCGCGCTGTCGCGTTCGGCGCGCACGCGCTGCTGGCGCGCGCGCGTGAGGGCCAGCATCTCGCTGGCCGCGCGCACCGAGCGCACGCTGGGCGCGTCGCCCAGGCTCAGCTGCAGGCTCTCGGTCTGGCCCTTCACCCAGCTGCCGTCCTCGGCCACCTCGGCCAGGCCGGCGCTCATCTCCTGCGTGAGCCGGTGCAGCTCGTCGACCAGGTGATGGCGATGCGCCAGCAGCCGGCGCACCCGCTCGCATACCTGCTCGGCCTGCAGGCGCAGCGGCGCGGTGGCGCCATCGCGCAGCAGGCTGGCCTGCAGCCCGCTCAGCTCGAGGGCCAGTTCGGCGGCGCGCTCCTCGCCCGGAGGCAGGGCCACGCGCAGGGTGGCGTCGTACTGGCCCAGCAACGGTGGCCAGTCGCCGTGCTCGCCGCCGTTCGAGCCGACGTTCGAGCCGGCGTCCGGGCGCGCGATGGCCTGGCGTTGGACAGGCGGGCGATCGGCGGCGCCCGAGTCCAGCACCTCGACGCCTTTGCTCGACGACGCGCCATCCCGCTCGTCGGAGCTCTCGTCCACCGCGATGGTGTCGTCGGTGACGTCGCCGTCCCACGACGCCACCAGTTGCTTCATGCGCTGGTGCAGCCGCGCGATGTCGCTGCGGTTGGCCTCCAGCACACGCTGCAGGCTGTCCTTCTTGCGCGCCGCCGTCCACTGGCGGCCGCCGCGCTCCAGGCCACGGGCGAGCTTCTCGATGGTCTGCGTCCAGCCCTGGGCCAGCGCCAGTTGCGCCTCGGCCGCGCGCTCCACGAGTCCGCGTGCGGTCTCCCAGTCGGCACGTACCAGCGTCTGCGCGAACTCCTCGCGCTGCGCGGCGTCGTCGAAGAGGCGCGCCGCGATGCGGTCGTAGACGTTCTTCGCCTTGGGGCTGGCCGGCGCCGCGGCCGGTGCCGCGGCCGCCGCCGTCGGAGCCGGCACGGGCGGAGCGCCGCCCTCGTCGGCCCAGGCGCGGGCGTAGTTCTCGGGCGTGGGCTCCAGCTTGGACAACGCAAGGCGGCGCAGGGCAGCCTTCGCGGTCTCGGCGGCGGACGGATTCGGCATGGGCGACAGACTGTGGCGGCCGCAATGCGGTCGCGCGGTTGACTACGAGCGCCGACCCACGTCGACGATGTCGTCGGTGCCAGTCCGCGCCTTGGGGACGGGCGGCATCCAGGGGGCCTTCCGGGGCAGGACCACCTGCTCCATCCAGACCTGGATATCCTCCGGAGGCAGCGGCTTGCTGAACAGGAACCCCTGCATCAGCGTGCAACCTTCTCCGTACAACACGTCCTGCTGCCGTGTGTTTTCGACACCTTCGGCCACCACCTTGAGGTTCAACGACTTCGCCAGGGCGATGATCGCTGTAACAACCGCAAGACTCTGTGGCAGCACGCCCAGGTCGCGCACGAAGCTGCGGTCGATCTTGACCTCGGCGATGGGCAGCGACGTGAGGTAGGCGAGCGACGAGTACCCGGTGCCGAAATCGTCGACCGCGATCTGCACGCCGATCTCGGTAAGGCGGTGCAGCGACGGAATGACGCGCTGCAGGTCCTTCATCAAGCCCGTCTCGGTGATCTCGAGCTGGATCATGCTGTGCGGGATGCCTTCGTCGCGCACGGCCGCCGAGATCTGCTCGATGAGGTCGGTGCGCTCGAACATGCGATTGGGCATGTTGACGGCGATCGAATCGGAGAAGCCGAAGGCGTCGGCCCAGATGCGTGCCTGCCTGGCGGCCTGGCGCAACGCCCACTCGCTCATCGGCACGATCAGGCCGGTTTCTTCGGCCACGGGGATGAAGTCGGCCGGCTGGATGAGCAGGTCGCCGCGGCGCCAGCGCATCAGCGCCTCGTCGCCCACCATCTTGCCGTTGGCCACGTCGATCTTGGGCTGGTAGTACAGCACCAGCTCGTCGCGCTCGATGGCCTTGTGCAGCGCGCTTTCGAGCGCCAGCTTCTCGCGGCCGCGACCGGCCAGGCGCGGCGTGTAGACCAGCGCGTCGTTGCGGCCCTGGCCCTTGACGGCGTACATCGCCACGTCGGAGTTGCGCAGCAGGTCGGCCACGGTGTTGCCGTCGCGCGGGAAAAGAGCGATGCCCACCGAGGCCGTGGCGAAGCAATCCTGCCCCGCCACCACCACGGGTTCGCGCAGGGCCTCGAGGATGCGCGTGGCCACGCGCTGGGCGTCGGCCTCGTCGGCCACCTCGGGCAGCAGCGCCACGAACTCGTCGCCGCCCAGGCGGCCCACGGCCTCCAGCGTGCGGTGCGAGCGCGAGCCCGCGGTCTCGATGACGCCTTCGAACAACTGCTCGCAATGGCGCAC
>JACMOG010000775.1 GCA_014378125.1 Vitreoscilla sp.
CCGACTGGGCGCGGGCGCGTTGCAGCGTGGGCAGGCGCTGCGCCAGCGCGGCGGGCGTCAGGCGCGCGGTGGACACGCCAGCCACGTCGGCGGCTATCGTGAAGCTGCGCGGGGCCAGGTTGGCCGAGGCGCTGCGGCCGCCGGCGTCGACGTCGGCGGGCTCTTCGAGCTGGGCCGCGGCCATGTGGAAGGTGGGGGTCGCCTCGACGCCTGCGAAAGCTTCCACGGCCGCCGTCGCCACCGGGGCCGACTCCGCTTCCACCTGCGCCTGGGGCGCGTCGGCACCGCCGCCGCAAGCGGTCAGCGCGGCCGCGGCCAGGCACGACAGCAGCGTGCTCAGGCGCGAGAGGGAGATCGTGGCGGGGAAGCGGAGCTGGGACAAGGTCGATCCTTCGGGGCGAAGCGATCGGCGAGTCGGCGTCGAGGGCAGGCGGTCGCGGACACTGCGGCGGCGCGGTGTCTCGACCGGCACGCCATCACGCCGGATTGCCGGGTGTGGACAAGCAGCGGTCGGGTCACGAAGTGACTTGGCGGCTACCAGGCGCTGTTGGGGTGGAGGTCGTCGCAAGGGATCTTGCGGCGGGCCGTCTACTTCAGAGCAGCGAGTGCGATGAGTCGGGAGATCTGAACTCCTTGTGGGGAGTTCTCGGAGCGAATGGTATCGATTCCCCGACACGCTGTCCGTGTCTCCCTACAGCGAATCCACGCCGCGAGTCGAAAAGATCACGCCCGATGGAACGCCCCCTTCCGCGCCGTGAATTCCTCCGCGAACGGGCCGTCGAGAACTCCCTGCAGCGCGAATTCGCACCCTACGTCGGCGGCGTCCCAACGGATGCATGCCAGGGTCATGCAAACGGTTAACGAATCGTTTGCATCCGGAAGCATTTCACGGGTCGTAACTCCCCTGCCGGCACGACGAGTCGAACGCATCCTGCGCTGCTCGACGGTGATCCGCACACGGCTTTCATCACAAGCACCCCCAGGAGTAGAGACATGCGACAAGACCGACCCCATCCGTTCCGTGCCGCGCCCGTCGTGGCCGCAGCCCTGCTCGCCCTGACCGGCGGCGCATTCGCTTCCAGCCACCGCGAAGCACCGTTCATCACGACCTCTCCCAAGGTCGACGCGTCCGATTTCTACATGTTCAACAGCTACGAGACCGGCCGCGCCGGCTTCGTGACGCTGGTGGCCAACTACCAGCCGCTGCAGGACGGGTTCGACGGCCCGAACTACCACGCGATGGATGCCAACGCGCTGTACGAGATCCACATCGACAACATGGGCGACGCCAAGGAACACCTCACGTTCCAGTTCCGCTTCCAGAACAACTTCACCGCCAAGACGGTGACGGCCGGTGGCAGCGCGGTGGATATCGCCCCGCTGCAGAACGGCGCGGTCAGCATGCCGAACGACCCGCACCTTCAAGTCAACGAGACCTATACCCTGACCCTCGTCACCGGCGACCGCCGGACCGGCAACGCCCAGGCCATCCACAACGCGACCACGGGCTCGGCG
>JACMOG010000776.1 GCA_014378125.1 Vitreoscilla sp.
CCGCTCGGCGCGGACTACGTGATCGTGCCGGCCGTCACCGAGGACAACGTGCGCGACCCGGCGCTGCTGGCCTGGCTGCGCGATCAGTCCGCCAAGGGCGCCACGGTGGTGAGCATCTGCGACGGCGCGCTGGTGGTGGCCAACGCCGGCTTGTTCGATGGACACCGCGCCACGGGCCACTGGGCCACGCGCTCGCGCCGCGAGGAAGAACATCCCGGCACGCGCTGGCTGGGCAACACGCGCTACGTGGCCGACGGCAACGTCGTCTCGAGCGCCGGCGTCTCGGCCGCCATCCCCACCGCGCTGGCGCTGGTGGAGGCCATGGGCGGCACCGAGGTGGCCGCACGGACGGCCGCACGACTGGGCGCGATCGGTTGGAGCACCGCCCATGACAGCGCGCAGTTCCACATCGGCGTGGATGCGATCACCACGTACATCGGCAATCGCTGGCTGAAGCCCGACGACCGCCTGGCGATCCCGGTGGCGGACGGCGTCGACGACATCGCGCTGGCGCTCACGCTGGACGCGTACGGCCGCACGATGCGCAGCCCGGTGGCGATCGCCACGGCAGGCGGCGCGCTTCCGCGCTCGTCGCATGGGCTGGTGCTGCTGCCGCCGTTGATCCCTTCGGGCCCGGCGGCGCGCACCTTGGCGCTTCCCGAGGGGCCGTCGCTCGCCGCGCTCGATCGCGCGCTGGCGGACATCGGGCGACGCTACGGTTCAGGCACCGAGCGTTACGTGGCGCTGGAGATGGAATACGCGCCGGGGTACGCTGCGCATTGACGCCGAATGCCGTCGGCGGCAACGGCCTGTCTCACTGTCCTTCGGGCGGCTCCCACAACTCCACCTTGTTGCCCTCTGGATCGACGGCCCAGCCGAACTTGCCGTATTCGGACTGGTCCATCTTGTCCAGCACCGTGCAGCCTTCGGCGCGAAGCGCCGCCAGCAGGGCGGCGAGATCCGCCACGCGATAGGTGACCATGAACGCCGGCGCCGCGGGCCCGAAGTCTTCGCCTTCGTTGCCGCAGACGCGCCAGCCGGTCGTGCCGGCCACGGGCTTTCCGGCCTCGTCCACCCAATCGAGCGCGGCGCCACCCCAGGCCTGGACGTCCATGCCCAGGTGGGTGCGGTACCAGGTCTGCAAGGCCCCAGGATCCTTGGCCTTGAACACGATTCCGCCGATGCCGGTGACGCGTCGCATGGGTGTCTTTCGAGATGAAGGAGTGCTGAATGTAGCGCGGAGCGTGAGCGGCCTGCGGATTCGCCACTCGAGGCGCGCCGAAGATCTCATCGTCGAGTGAGAGCGTGACGGACGTCGCGCTGGCGCGTGTGCGTGGCGGTTGCACGGGCCTGTCGCGACGCCCGAATGACTAGACTGAGCCCCTTGCGTGACTTGCTTCACCAAGGATGCGGGCGCCGGCCGAGACGGCGCGCATCGAAACGTCACCGAGCAGGATCGCCATGGCTGGACTCTGTCAGTGATAGTCCTCTTCCCGCTGGTGGCGCACGGCCAGCACGACGACTTTCGAAACACTCACCATCTCGTACAGCGCGACATACCCAGTACCGCCAAAAGGGATGATCAGTTCCCGCTGGGCTGGGTTCTGGGCCGCTTTTCGGAAGCTGAAGGGCGTGATCGCCAGTCGGTGCGTCGCTGTCGCCCTTACTGCGTCGATCGCAGCTTGAGTGCGGTCCAGGTCTTCGGACGTCTCGGCGCGATCGAGCAAGAACTCAA
>JACMOG010000777.1 GCA_014378125.1 Vitreoscilla sp.
GCCGCGTGCGGCGGCGGGGGTGGCGGCAGCGACTCGGGCACGTCGTCTAGCGGCGGATCGAGCGGGGGCGGCAAGCCGCCCCCGCCCACCGGCCCCCTCTACGTAGTCGGCTCCGCCCCGCTGCCCTCCGGCGCCACCCGCGTGGCCAGCCTGGCCGCCGTGCCCTGGGCCACGCTGCCCGCCGGCAGCGAGGTGCTGGGGGCGCCGGGCACCTGGAGCGGCGTCACCAGCATCACCTCGGTGGGCACCGCGGCGGCGCCCATCGTCGTCACCGCGGCGGACACGGCCAACCCGCCGGTGCTCTCCAACAGCGTCGATTTCCAGGGCGCGGCCTACGTGCAGGTGTCGCACGTGACCGTGCAGTCGCCCGCGTTCGCGGGTTTCGTGATCCGCCTGGGCAGCAACCACATCTCGGTCACCGACGCCACCATCAGCCACGCGCCGCTGGGCATCAGCATCACCGACGCGGCCGGCACCGGGCACCGACTGCTGCGCAACCTGATCTCCGACAGCACCACGCACGGGATCAGCGTCGACGTGAACGCCGACCCGGCCGAGCGCACGCTCATCGAGCACAACACCATCGTGCGCAGCGGCCAGCACGGCATGGAGATCCGCGCGTCGCACTACGAGATCGAACACAACCTGGTGAGCGCCAGCGGGCAGGCCAGCGGCGGCACGTCCGGCATCCACCTTTACAGCGGCAGCAGCGCCGAGGACAGCGGCGACGACAACCTCGTGCGCTGGAACATGAGCTACGCCAACAAGGACACCGTGGCCGTGGACGGCAACGGCACCGAGGTCGACCAGTGGTGCGACGGCAATACCGTGGCGTACAACGTGGCGTGGGGCAACGACGGCGCCGGCATCATCGTCTTCGACGGCAGCGACAACGTCGTCGAGGGCAACACGGCGTACGGCAACGGGCTGGATCCGTCGCGCACGCACGTGGCGCTGGGGCAGCTGATCGTCAGCGGCACGTCCGCCGCCACCGTCACGGGCAACCACGTGTGGAACAACCTCGCGGCCTCCACGCTGGCGGGCGTGCCGGCGATCTACATCGACAGCCGTGCCGTGAGCGGTGGAAACACCGTTGGCCCCAACCTCTACGCGAACGCGGCGGGCGGCACGCTGCTGCGCTGGACGGACAGCGCCACCCGGCAGACGGCCACGCTCATCGACGCGACCACTGCCAGCGTCGGCAACGTCACCGGCGTGCCGGCGTTCGCCGACATTGCCAACCCGCTGGCCGGCGGCCTGCGCCTGACCGCGCAACCCGCGCGGCCCGGCACGGCGCCCGCGGCGGGCGATGTCGACTTCCTCGGCACCGCGGTGCAGGCCGGCTGGCCGTCCCTGGGCGCCTATTGGACCACGCCGTAGCAACCCTCGGACGCCACGGTGCGTCCCGGCCCGACAATTGCCCTTCGCGTCCCACAAGACGCCAAGGAGCACACGATGAAATGGGAAGGCCAGCGCGAGAGCGACAACGTCGAGGACCAGCGCGACCAGGGTGGCGGCGGTGGGGGCTCGGGTTTCGGCGGCTTCGGTGCGCGCCACATCGGCATCGGCACGATCGTCATCGCGTTGATCGGCGGCTGGATCTTCGGCATCAACCCGCTCACGATCCTAGGCATCATCAGCGGCGGCGGCGCGCCCGTGCAGCACAGCGCGCCCGCGCCGGCGCAGCCCACGCAGCCCGGCCAGCCGGTGGCGCACGGGCAGGAAGACCAGATGAAGCGCTTCGTCTCCACGGTGCTGGCCGACACCGAGGACGTGTGGACGCAGGTGTTCAAGGAGCGCGGCGCCACCTACCGCGACCCGAAGCTGGTGCTGTTCCGCGACCAGACGTCCACCGGCTGCGGCCGCGGCGAGTCGGCCACCGGCCCGTTCTATTGCCCAGCGGACGAGAAGGTTTACATCGACCTGAGCTTCTACGACCTGCTGCGCACCAAGCTCGGCGCGCCGGGCGACTTCGCGCAGGCCTACGTGATCGCGCACGAGGTGGGCCACCACGTGCAGAAGCTGCTGGGCATCTCCGACAAGGTGGACGCCGCGCGCCGCAACGCCGACGAGGTGCGGTCGAACGCGTTGTCCGTGCGGCTCGAGCTGCAGGCCGACTGCTTCGCCGGCATCTGGGCCAACAAGGCGCAGTCCACCAAGCAGATCATCGAGGCGGGCGACATCGACGAGGCCCTGAACGCCGCCACGCAGATCGGCGACGACACGCTGCAGCGCAAGGCGCGCGGCACCGTGCAGCCCGACACCTTCACGCACGGCACCAGCGCGCAGCGCGTTCACTGGTTCAAGCAGGGGTTCGAGACGGGGCAGATCGAGGAGTGCGATACGTTCAAGGCGGGGGCAACCTGATGTAAGTGGTCTGGCCCCTTCGGCGCCAGACCCCTGGGATTCACAACTCCGGCGGCTCCGCCACGCGACAGCAGTTGCGACCGTCCGCCTTCGCGCGATACAGCGCCTCGTCCGCCCGCTTGAGCCAGCTGGCGCCCGTCTCGCCCGCGCACAGCGTGGCGATGCCGATGCTCAGCGTCACCGGCACGGGGCACTGGTGGCGGTCGGCCACTTGCAGCGCCTCCACGCGCAGGCGCAGGCGTTCCGCGAGCTCGGTCGCCTCGAAGTCGCGGGTGACGGGCAGCACCACCAGGAACTCCTCGCCACCCCAGCGCGCCACCGTGTCGGCGTCGCGCGTGCTCGCGCGCAGTGCGGTCGCGACGGCCACCAGCACCTGGTCGCCCATGGCGTGGCCCCAGCCGTCGTTGATCTGCTTGAAGTGGTCGAGGTCGCACAGCAGCACCACGGGCGCGAGGTCGAGGCGGCCGTCGCGGGCCAGCTGGTCCATCTGCTGCAGCGTGAGGCGGCGGTTGGCCAGGCCGGTCAGCGGGTCGGTGGCGGCCAGGCGGTTCAGGCGCGAGGCCTGCTCGCCCTGTACCGTGACCACGTGCTTGAGCCACACCATGCCGGTGAGGCACACCACCAGCACCCCGTGCGAGATGAGCGTGTTGATCATCAGCGCGCGGTCGGACATCGCGTAGGACGTGTGGGCCGCGCCGCGCAGCACCGTGCAGAACGCGAAGAAGACCAGGATGGACGCGGCCGCCAGGAAGGCGTGGCGCGTCTCGAGCATGAAGAAGGCCATCGCGTAGCACAGCGGCAACCAGTTCCACAGCGTGAGCGCGTTGTAGTTGCCCAGCAGCGATCCGGACACGTGCATCTGCAGCCAGAGGTCGGCCAGGAGTACCAGGGTCAGGCTGAGGAAGCCGATCCAGCGGACCCACACCAGCACCTTGGGAAAGCGCCACAGCGCCAGGAAGCTGGCCGAGAACACCGCCACCATGGCTGGATAGCCCACGCGGTCGATGGCATCGATGGTGCCGTCGGCGATCTCCATGCGCCAGATGGCCAGCACGGACAGCACGCCCGCGCCGAACATCAGCAACACCACGCGGCGCATCAGCCTGTCGATGTGCTGGATGGCGCTGTAGACGATGTCACTGTTCTGGACCATGGCTTTTCGGGCGTGGCTGCGGCCCGAACCCCCGTCCGGCCGCATTGTTGTGGCGTGCAATTCCCTTCTTCGCGCGCCTGTCGAGCAGGCGCGTCGCGAAGGGAGACCTTCCGATCATGGGGGTTGCGCGCCGCGGCCAGGCAACGCCACCCCCGTTGCGGTGCCCAATGTGTCACACGGGCCCGGTTTTCGCGTAGCCTTGCGGGTTGCGCGCCGCGTCCCCACCGGCCCGAGCCCGCCGTCGCGGGCCGCCGGCAGGCGCGCGTACAGGAGTCCTGGCTTGCTTGGTTTCTTCGAAAGACTCGTCGATCCGTATCCGGACAACGAGCCGTTGCCGCCCCCCAAGGGCGTGTTCCCGTTCGTCTGGGCCTGCACGGTCGGCGTGCGCCGCTTCGTGTTGGTCATGACGGTGGCCACGGCCATCATCGGCGCGTTCGAGGCGCTGCTGTTCGCCGTGCTGGGCCGCGTCGTCGACTGGCTCAGCCACATCGAGCCGTCGCAGCTGTGGCCGCGCGAGCACGGCACCTTGATCCTGCTGGCCGTGTTGATGGCGGCCAGCCCGCTGCTGGTCACGGTGCAGGCCGCGCTCAAGTACCAGACGCTGTTCGGCAACTTCCCGATGCGCATGCGCTGGAACTTCCACCGGATGATGCTCGCGCAGAGCATGAGCTTCTACCAGGACGAGTTCGCCGGCCGGGTGGCGGCCAAGGTGATGCAGACCTCGCTGGCCGTGCGCGACGTCGTCACCACGATCACCGACATCCTCGTGTTCGTGATCATCTACTTCGTGACGATGATCGCCGTCGTCGGCGGCTTCGACCTGTGGCTGCTGGCCCCGTTCCTCGGCTGGTTGGTGCTGTACGCGGCCGCGCTGCGCTGGTTCGTGCCGCGCCTGGGCAAGGTGGGCGCGCTGCAGGCCGACGCGCGCTCGCTGATGACGGGGCGCATCACCGACGCGTACACCAACATCTCCACGGTCAAGCTGTTCTCGCACGCGCGGCGCGAGGCGTCGTATGCCAAGCAGGCGATGCAGGAGTTCCTTGTCACCGCCTACCGGCAGGGTCGCTACGTCACCGGCATCGAGATCGTCAACCATGTGCTGAGCATGGGGCTCATCGTGAGCACCGCTGGCGTCACGCTGTGGCTTTGGACGCAGGGCCGCGTGGGCCCGGGCGCCGTCGCCGCGGCCACCGCGATGGCGCTGCGCCTGAACGGCATCTCGCACTGGATCATGTGGGAGCTGGCCTCGCTGTTCGAGAACATCGGCACCGTCACCGATGGCATGAACACGCTGTCGCGGCCGCACGCCATCGTCGACGCGCCCGATGCGCCAGAACTCACGGTGCCGCGCGGCGAGGTCAAGTTCGACGACGTCGGCTTCGCCTACGGCGGCAAGCGCCAGGTCATCGAAAACTTCACGCTCACCATCAAGCCGGGCGAGAAGATCGGCCTGGTGGGGCGTTCGGGCGCGGGCAAGTCGACGCTGGTCAACCTGCTGCTGCGCTTCTACGACGTCGAGTCGGGCCGCCTGCTGATCGACGGCCAGGACGTGTCCAAGGTCACGCAGAACAGCCTGCGGGCGCACGTGGGCATGGTCACGCAGGACACCTCGCTGTTGCACCGGTCGGTGCGCGACAACATCCTCTACGGTCGCCCCGATTCGAGCGACGCCGAGATGATCGCCTCCGCCGGCCGCGCCGAGGCGTCGGAGTTCATTGCGCAACTGGCCGACGCCAAGGGCCGCAAGGGCTTCGACGCGCACGTGGGCGAACGCGGCGTCAAGCTGTCGGGCGGCCAGCGCCAGCGCATCGCCATCGCCCGCGTCATGCTGAAGGACGCGCCCATCCTGCTGCTGGACGAGGCCACCAGCGCGCTCGATTCCGAGGTGGAGGCCGCCATCCAGGCGAGCCTGTACAGCCTGATGCAGGGCAAGACCGTGATCGCCATCGCGCACCGGCTGTCCACCATCGC
>JACMOG010000778.1 GCA_014378125.1 Vitreoscilla sp.
CGCGCCAACGCCGCGCGGACGAATTTCAGCGAACGCCCTCGGAATCCGGCCGTCCAGGCCGGATTCAAGGCGCACGTGCGGAGTCGAGCCAAGTGCATGCCAGTCGCTCCGCAGCGCGGGCACCCGACCCGCGCGAAGCGTCAACCGTCACTTCAACCCGAAGCCGCCTGCCTCACATCGCGCGCCGTCTTCATGCACGCCGCCACCTACGCCTGTGCGGCGCTGATGTACGGCGCGCTGCTGGTGGCGTTGGGAGGGATGGCGCTGGCGCCGATGGCGCGACGCGGCGCACCATCGTGACGAGCGCCGGCCCAGGCCTCAGCGGGCGAACATTGCCCGCACCTCGTCCACGTCCACCTGCAGCTTGACGAACGCCTCGGTGCCGCGCGCGATGTTCTCGCGGCCCACGCCACTGTGCGAGCGGGTGGCGCCCACGTACAGCACGGTGCCCATCGAGCGCCGGAATGCGTAGGTAAGCGACGTGGTGAGGCCCGACTCGCGGTCGGCGTCGACGATGCCCGGCTCGGCCTTGCGATCCACGGTGGAGCGCTGCAGGATCAGGCGCAGGTTCTGGCGCGCATCCATGTGCCACACGCCGAGCAGCTGCGACGCCGTCTCGCGATACGCCAGCAGGCGGCCGTTCTTCAGCCACGCGGCCCACACGCTGGGCTCGATCTCGGGGGCCGCGAGCGGCCGCGTCGACATCGACAGCTTCAGCTGGCCGCCCGGGCGCACCTGCCCGGCCGAGACGTCGGCCAGGTGCCCCAGCGTCAGCGTGGCATCGAACAGGGGCATCCAGCTCGCCAGCGTCGACGAAACCTGCACGCTGCCGTAGTGCTCCGACAGCAGGTCGCCGCCCGCCGTGGGGCGCAGCTTCGACAGCCCATGCCACGACACGTCCACCTGCGTGTTGTGCGGCAGGCTCATCCAGACCTCGGGCGTGACGTACTCCTGGACCACGTGGTTGTCGATGCGGTCGGTGATGAGCGCCGAGCGCAGGTTGAGCCACAGCTCGTTGAAGGGCCGCAGGTCGCGGAACGCGAAGCCCTGGTGCATCTCGAGATCGCGCATGCCCACCTGGTTGACGAAACCGGTGTCGTGGCGGAACTGCGGGCTGATGTCGAGATCGGAGAAGTCGAGCTGCAGTCGGTCGGTGTAGCGCGACGCCTTGAGCATCACCAGGTCGCCCGTGGTGGCGTTGCCGCGCACCAGCGTCACGTCGCCCGTGTCCCGGTCGGTGAACGGCTGCGCCGTGGTCTGCGAGCGCAGCCACTGGGCGCGCACACGCCACGCGTCGTTCACCTGCCAGGCCACGTCGGGGCCGGCCACCGTGTTGTCGCCGCGGTCGTCCTCGTAGCGGCGCGCCGACACGATGCCGCCCAGCTGGAACCTGGCGCCCTCGTCCAGGTCGCCATGCACGCGCGCCGACACCGAGCGCGAGCCAGGCTGCAGCGCGGTGTTGGTGCCGTACGCGTAGGGCAGCAGCGTCTCGCCGCCGCCCTTGTCGTCGATGGCGAACGCGGTGCCCGACAACGACGCGTCGCGCCAGGTGCCGCGCACGCCCCAGCGCGGAGCGGTGAAGCTGCGCGTGTACAGCGCCTCGGTGGGCGAGTGCAGCAGGTCGCTCGACTCGAAGAAGAACGGGCGCTTCTCGGGCAGGTACAGCGCGAAGTCGGTGTTGCCGCTGAGCTGCGGCACGTCGAGCGCCACCTGCGAGAAGTCGGGCTTGAGCGTGCCGTCGATCACCAGCTCGGGCGACGCGCGCCACTTCACGTCCAGGCTGCCCTGCACGCCGTTGGCCCCATGCGTGGGCTCGCCCGGCTCGGTGTCGCTGGTGTGGCGCGCGGTGATGCTGGGCCGCACCGTGAGAAAGCTCTTCTGCTGCGGCAGCTCGATGCCCTGCAGCGGCTGCATCGCCGAGATGAACGACGGCGAGTCGGTGGGCACGGGCACCGACGTCCACAGGTAGGCCTGGTCACGCGGCGTGCGGCGGCCCACCATGATGCGCCACTCGGCGTGGGGGTCGGACGAGAAGCGCAGCGACGCGAACGGGATGCGGAGCACCGAGGTGTAGCCGTGCTCGTTGCGGGCCGAGGCCGCGTCGTAGTCGAAGTCCGGCGAGAAGTCCTCGTCGTCGTCGCTGGCCGTGTGCATGCCGTCGCCGGTGCTGCCCGAGGCGCTCACGCGGAAGAACTGCGCCGACTGGCGCTTGCCGATCGCGTCGAGGTACACCACCACGAAGTCCTGCGTACGGATCACGTTGTCGTGGCGCACCAGCGGCGCGGTGATCTGCTCGGGGTGGTCGTCGAGCGCCGTCACGCCCACGTAGACCGCCGACCCATCGAACAGCACCTGCACCTGGGTCGCGTAGCGCGGCCTGGCGCCGTGGATGGGTTGGTGCTCGAAGAAGCTGGCGTACACCGGCGCACGCTGCCACGCCGGGCTGGACAGCGTGCCGTCCAACACGATGTGCTCGTCGGGACGCAGCCGCACGGCGTGCATCGCCAGCGGATCCTCGGCCACGCCGTCGATACGGCGCGACGGCGCGTTGTCGGGCGTTACCGGCTCGTCGGGCCGCGACGCCGGCTGCGCGCCCACCTGGGCCAGCGCCGCCAGGGGCCACGTGGCGCACACCGCCAGCGCGAGGCACGCGACGGCGCCGCGCCATGCTGTTGCAAGATTCATGAACCTTCCCCGTGCGCCGTGCATCGCACCGCGCACTCTCCGTTTTGTTTTCTGACAGGATTGTCAGCGAGCAAAAGGAGCCGCAGCCTTCGAAGGCGACGAAGTGCGGATTTCGAGTCTTCAACAACGGGGTTTGGGCCCCGGGGGGGCCGGCCCCCGGTCCTTACATCTTGCGCGCCATCACCCTGCCCACGGGGGAACCGGGGGC
>JACMOG010000779.1 GCA_014378125.1 Vitreoscilla sp.
CCTACGTGGACATGGCCTCCGCCCCGGCCGCCAGCGCCCGCCCCGGGCCGGCGGTGCTGCTGGTATCGATGGAGCTGCTGGCCGAGCGCGAGGAGCAGGCCATCGCCGCGCCGCGCCAGGCGGCGCTGGGCCACTACCCGCTGGATCGCGTGCAGCCGGATCCCGCCGTCATCGCCGCGGCGGCGCAGCTGCTGGCCGATGCCCGCCCGCCCATCGTCTACGCCGGCGGCGGCGTGATCGGCTCCGGCGCGCACGCCGAGCTGCGCGCGCTGCAGGAGCGGGCCAGCCTGCCGGTGGCCACCAGCACCATGGGCAAGGGCGGCGTCGGCGAGTCGCACCCGCTGTCGATGGGCGTGATCGGCTACTTCATGGCCACCCGCGGCATGGCCAAGTTCGCCAGGCCGCTGGTCACCGACGCCGACGTCGTGCTGCTGGTGGGCAACCGCACCAACCAGAACGGCACCGACTCGTGGACGCTGCTGCCGCGCGGCGCCACCTACATCCACATCGACATCGACGAGATCGAGATCGGCCGCAACTACGAGTCGCTGCGGCTCAAGGGCGACGCGAAGCTGACGCTCCGCGCGCTCAACGAGGCGTTGGCGACGATCGACCTCACGAAGCGCCACGCCGCGCGTCCGGCGCTCGAACGCACGTTGTCCGCCGCGAAGGCGCAGCACCGTGCGGAGATCGCGGAGGTCACGCAGTCGGACGCGTCGCCGATCCGTCCCGAGCGCTTCATGGCCGAACTGGAGAAGCAGCTGGCCGACGACCACATCGTCGTCGCCGACGCGAGCTTCTCGTCGATCTGGATCGCCAACTACCTGGCGGCCACGCAGCAGCGCCGCTTCATCACGCCGCGCGGCCAGGCCGGCCTGGGCTGGGGCTTTCCGATGGCGCTCGGCGCGCGCATCGGCCAGCCGCAGAGGCCGGTGTTCTGCGTGGTGGGCGACGGCGGCTTCGGCCACGTGTGGTCGGAGCTGGAGACCGCACGCCGCCACGGCATCCGCGTGGTGGTGGCGGTGATGAACAACGGCATCCTGGGCTACCAGAAGCACGCCGAGGACGCGGGGCTGGGCCGCCATACCAACATCTGCGACTTCGCCGACGTCGACCACGCCGCCATCGCGCGCGCCTGCGGCGTGAAGGGCCTGCGGCTGGAGCGCGCGTCCGACATCGCCGCGGTCATCGCCGAGGCCCTCGCCACCGACGGCCCGGTGCTGATCGACGTGATCGCCGACCCGGCCGCGATGCCGCCGGTGACCGTGTTCACCCACCTTCCCAACTACTGACATCGAAGGAGCCCGCATGGACTCGACGAACCCGTTCGGCCTGAAGGACAAGGCCGTCTTCATCACCGGCGGCGCCTCGGGCATCGGGCTGGGCACCGCAGGACGCTTCCTGGCCGAGGGCGCGCGCGTGGTCATCGCCGATATCCAGCCGCCGCCGCAAGCGCTGCTGGACGCCGGCGCGGTGTTCCTGACGGTGGACGTGACGCAGCGCGAGGTCGTCGTCGAGGCCTTCGCCGCCGCCGAGAAGGCCATCGGCCCGCTCGACGCCATCGTCCACAACGCCGGGATGCCCGGCAAGGGCACGCACATCGTCGACTCCGACGAGGCGGTGCTGGACAAGGTGGTGGCGCTGAACTTCTACGGCACCTACTACGTGCTCAAGTACGGCCCGCGCCACATGCGCGACGGCGGCGCCATCGTCACCACCGCATCAGTGGCCGGGCTGCAGCAGAACGAGGGCTTCTTCGACTACAGCGCCACCAAGGCCGCCGTCATCAGCATGACCAAGACCGCCGCGGTGGAACTGGGAATGCGCGGCACCCGCTGCAACGCCGTGTGCCCGGGGCCCGTCCGCACGCCGATGCTGCCGCCGGGCCACATCCTCAACACGCTCGCCAGGCAGCTGTCGGCCGTGGGCCGCATCGCCGAGGTGGACGACCTGGTGGGCGTGTACCACTTCCTGGTCAGCGACCAGAGCCGCTACGTCACGGGGCACACGATGGTGGTGGACGGCGGCCGGCTGACGGGGTATCGAAAGTCGGTGCTGGCGATGCTGGCACCCTGAGCAAGGCGGACCGCGGAGCGCCGGAAGAAGGCGCGCGCCGCGTTCAGCTCAGGGACGCGGCGATGCCGGCATGGATGAAGTCCGCCGCGCTGTCCATCGCCACATCGAGGTTCTCCGTCGGCACGGTCTCCCGCTGCAGGGCGAACGCCGTAAGGGCCGCGTGCAAGGCGCCCCGCGCGAGGATGAACGTCTTGCCGATGGCTGCTTTTCTCGTGTCGGCGGTGGCGAGCGTCAACGCGTGCAGGACGACGGGCTCGGAACAATCCAGCTTCTGCCGTATGCCCAGGCCGACGTTGTCGTCGTTCATCAGCTTGACCAGTAAACGAAGGTAGTCGGCGCCGCCGGTCTCGATCAGAAGTTCGAATTCGTGCCGTACCCAGACGGCCGTCAGCTGCACGAACGACCCCGCAAGACCCTCGACGAAGAGTGCGCTTCGAAAGCCGTCCATCCGGATCCTGCACTGGTCGTGATGCCTGCCGATGACCGCGGCGAGGAGTTGCTCCTTCGATCCGAAATGGTGATCGACCAGAGTCAACGAGACTTCGGCGCTCGCGGCGATGTCGCGGAGACTGGCGCCCCGGAATCCGCTCGCGCTGAAGGCACGCCCCGCCGACGCGAGGATCCGCGACCTGCGATCCTGCGAGTTGTTGGAGTGGGAGAGCGGAGGGAGGATTGAAGTCATGCGCCGCCCGATGATGCGCCGTGACAGGCGCCGCACGCGACTTAATTTGGCGGGGACAAACGTTCAGCCGCCCGGGCGCACGCTCCGAGAGGCCTTCAGCCCCCTGGAACCTTGGACGCCCGTTCGCTGAACACCACAATGCAGCCGACTGAACGTACGTTCCTGGGACGTTGCTTCGCGGCGACGCTCGGCAAAGGCGGCGTAAGCGCCCCCGGTCGCCTTCAGCCGCAGGCTCCCACGTAGCCGCACGACGTGCAGAAGTCGCACCCGTCCTTGTGGATCATCGTGGCGTTGCCGCACTCGGGGCACGGCTTGCCGGCCTGCGGCGCCAGCTGGCCCACGGCGCGTGGCGCGGGTTGCTGCAGCAAGCCG
>JACMOG010000780.1 GCA_014378125.1 Vitreoscilla sp.
CGATCTTGCGGCCGTCCAGGTCGACGCGGCTGACCTGCACCCGCACGCGGGCGCCGATCGCGTAGCGGATGCCGGTGCGTTCGCCGCGCAGTTCCTGGCGCACCTCGTCGAACTTGAAGTATTCGCCGCCAAGCTCGGTGATGTGCACCAGCCCTTCCACATAGAGGGCGTCCAGCGTGACGAACAGGCCGAACGTGGTGGCCGCGCTGACCGTGCCTGAGAACTCCTCGCCCAGGCGCTCGCGCATGAAGCGGCACTTGAGCCAGGCCTCGACGTCGCGCGAGGCCTCGTCGGCGCGGCGCTCGTTGGCGCTGCAGTGCTCGCCGGCGGACACCCATTGGGCCATCTCGCCCTCGGCCGGCTTGCCCGCGTCACGGGTGCTCTTGCGCGCGCCCGCGGCCGCGGAGGTCTCCACCTGCGGCGCGTTCAGCTTGTAGCGCTTGCCCTGCAGCAGCGCCTTGATGACGCGGTGCACCAGCAGGTCGGGATAGCAGCGGATGGGGCTCGTGAAGTGCGCGTAGGCCTGGTAGGACAGGCCGAAGTGGCCGCTGTTCTTGGGCGTGTAGTTGGCCTGCTGCATGGAGCGCAGCAGCATCGAGTGGATCTGCTGCGCGTCGACGCGATCCTTGGTGGCCTGCGCCAACGCCTGGTACTCGGCGGGCTTCGGATCGTCGCTGATCGACAGACCCAGGCCCAGGGCCTTCAGGTAGTTTTGAAGCGTGATCTTCTTTTCAGGCGTCGGGCCCTCGTGCACGCGGAACAGCGCCGGGTGCTCGTGCAGCGCGATGAAGTCGGCGGCGCAGACGTTGGCCGCCAGCATCGCCTCCTCGATCAGCTTGTGCGCGTCGTTGCGGGTGCGCGGCACGATGCGCTCGATGCGGCCGTTGTCGTCGCAGACGATCTGCGTCTCGGTGGTCTCGAAATCGATCGCGCCGCGCCGCTGGCGTGCCTTGAGCAGCGCGCGGTAGACGTCGTGCAGGTTCAGCAGGTGCGGCACGAGATCGGCACGCGCCGCGGCCTCGGGCCCGCGCGTGTTGCCCAGCACGGCGGCCACTTCGTTGTACGTGAGCCGCGCGTGCGAGTTGATCACGGCGGGATAGAACTGGTACGCGCCCTGCTCGCCGTCCTCGCCGATGAGCATGTCGCACACCATCGAGAGGCGGTTCTCCTCCGGGTTGAGCGAGCACAGGCCGTTGGACAGCTTCTCGGGCAGCATGGGGATGACGCGGCGCGGGAAGTACACCGACGTGGCGCGCTCGTACGCGTCGTTGTCGAGCGCTTCGCCCGGCTTCACGTAGTGGCTCACGTCGGCGATGGACACGATCAGGCGCCAGCCGCTGACCGCGTTCTTGCCACGGCCCGACTTGTGCGGCTCGCAGTAGACGGCGTCGTCGAAGTCGCGCGCGTCCTCGCCGTCGATGGTGACCAGCGCCACGTCGGTGAGGTTGATGCGGCCCTTCATGTCGACGGCACGCACGTGGTCGGGCAGCTTGGCGGTCTGGGCGAGCGTCTCGGCCGAAAAGCGATACGGCACCTCGTATTTGCGCACAGCGATCTCGATCTCCATGCCGGGATCGTCGATCTCGCCCAGCACCTCGGTGATGCGGCCGACCGGTTGCGAATACATGGACGGCGGCTCGGTGAGCTCCACCGCCACCACCTGGCCCGCGACCGCGGACGCGGTGGCGTTCTTGGGGATCAGGATGTCCTGGCCGTAGCGGCGATCCTCGGGGGCGACGAGCCACGCGCCGCCTTCGTTGAGCAGGCGTCCGATGATGGGGGCCTTGCGACGCTCGACGATCTCCAGGATGCGTCCCTCGGGACGCCCCTTGCGGTCGAGGCGCACCAGGCGGACCTTGACGCGGTCGCGATGCAGCACGGAGCGCATCTCCTGCTGCGAGATATAGACGTCGGGCTCGCCGTCGTCGCGCTTGACGAATCCGTGTCCGTCGCGGTGGCCGAGCACCACGCCTTCGGCTTCGCCCATTTGGGCCCCGTTCAACGCGGGAGGGGTTGCAACTGTTTTGTTTTTGATGATATGATCTCTTTCTTCGCTGATTGAGACGAGCGCAGCACTGCAAACGCTTCAATCACTGAAATGTACCTTGCCCAGATGGCGGAATTGGTAGACGCACTAGTTTCAGGTACTAGCGCTTAACGGCGTGGAGGTTCGAGTCCTCTTCTGGGCACCATATTCGAGAAAGCCTCGTTGACTTCGGTTGACGGGGCTTTTTTCATTGGGCGGAGATAGTAGAAGGGGGTTGCTTCTCGAGGGGTCTGGCCCTGAAGGGGCCAGACCCCTGGCATTCAGGATTCCTGGACGTTGCGCTTCATCAGCGTCTCGATGCTGATGTCGTCGTAGTCCTCGAAGGGCTGATGGATCCACGGGCTGGTGGGCAGCACCTCGACGAAGTAGTCGGGCGTGTAGGTGGAGATGGCCTTGGTCCACAGCACCGCGGAGCGCAGCTCGCTGATGGCCGGCAGGCCGCGCAGGCGCTCGGCGACGGCCGCCAGCGTGACTCCGGAGTCGGCCAAGTCGTCCACCAGCAGCACGCGGCCCGACAGATCCCCGCGCGGCAGCGTGATGTACTTGGCCATGTCGAGCCGGCCCTGGATCGTGCCGGCCTCGGGGCGATAAGAGCTGGTGGACATGATGGCCAGCGGCTTGTCGAAGATGCGCGAGAGCATGTCGCCCGGGCGCATGCCGCCGCGCGCCAGGCACAGGATCTGGTCGAACTGCCAGCCCGAGGCATGCACGTTCAGGGCCAGGCGCTCGATGAGCGAGTGGTACTCGTTCCAGGAGATGTAGAGGTGCTTGCCGTCGTCCGTGAGCATCGTGATCCTTTGATTCGGTGGTCGGGTCGCGGTGGATTAACGGTACGGGTGGCGCAGCAGGATGGTGTGATCGCGGTCGGGACCGGTGGACACCATGTCGATCGGCGCGCCGATCAGTTCCTTCACGCGCTCCAGGTAGCGGCGCGCGTTCAGCGGCAGCTGGTCCCATTCGGTCAGGCCGAAGGTCTTCTCCGACCAGCCCGGGTACGTTTCGTAGACCGGCTCGCAGCGGGCCACGTCGTCGGCGTCGCTCGGCAGGATGGCGACGTCCTGGCCGTCGAGCTTGTAGCCGATGCACACCTTGATCTCCGACAGCCCGTCCAGCACGTCGAGCTTGGTGATGCACAGGCCGGAGATGCCGTTGATGATGATGGCGCGCTTGAGCGCGGGGGCGTCGAGCCAGCCGCAGCGGCGGGCGCGGCCGGTGACG
>JACMOG010000781.1 GCA_014378125.1 Vitreoscilla sp.
ATCAGCGGCTCGCCGCCGGCGTCGCGGATGGCGATGGGCAGGCGCTGCGGGCACTTGACGTCGTAGATGATGGGCCCGCCCTTCACCCGCGTGAGGATGTCGCGCGCGCACAGCATCAGCTGGCGGTCGGGATAGATGATGTTGCCGCCGCGCGTGACCACGCCCAGGCGGTCGCCGTCGCCGTCGAACGCCAGGCCCAGCTCGGCCTCGGTGGCGTGCACCGTGCGGATCAGGTCGACCAGATTCTCGGGCTTGGAAGGGTGGGGATGGTGGTGCGGGAAGTCGCCGCCGACGCGGCTGTAGAGGTCGATCACCTCGCAACCCAGCGCGCGCAGGATGCCGGGGGCCGAGGCGCCCGGGATGCCGTTGCCCGAGTCGACGACGATCTTCATCGGCCGCGTGAGCTTGCAGTCGCCGGTGATGCGGTGCGTGTACTCGGCCAGGATGTCCATCGTGGCCACGCGGCCGGCGCCGGTGGCGTAGGTCTCGCTCTCCATCAGCCGGCGCAGGTTCTGGATGTCCTCGCCGTAGATCGCGCGCCCTGCCAGCACCATCTTGAACCCGTTGTAGTTCTTCGGGTTGTGGCTGCCGGTGACCTGGATGCCCGAGTGGCAGCCGTGCTTGCCGCGCGTGGCGGCCACGTAGTAGAGCATCGGGGTGGTGACCGCGCCGATGTCGACCACGTCGAGGCCCGTGGAGGCCAGTCCCTTGATGAGCGCGGCCACCAGGCGCGGACCCGACACGCGGCCGTCGCGGCCCACGGCCACGGCCTTCTCGCCCAGGCGCAAGGCCTCGCTGCCGAAGGCGCGGCCCAGGTGCTCGGCGAAGGCGTCGTCGAGCGCGTCGTCGACGATGCCGCGGATGTCGTAGGCCTTGAAGGCAGATGCTTTGACTTGCATGGGTGGGGTGGTGTCCGCGCTGGAGGGTTGGCTGGCGATTCTACGGGCGCCCCGGACGCCGCCGCACCGGCGGACCGCGCCTTCTGGTGTCGATTCGTCGCGCCGCCCGTCGATCCGGCCCGCGCCGCGCCGCGGGCGCCGTCGCGCTCCCTACACTGCGCTGCATGAACCCTTCCTCCTCCTCCTCGCCCCCGGCAACGACGATGCGCGCATCCTGGCGCGACTGGATGAACGCCGAGGCCCCGCCGCAGCCGGCCGCATGGCAAATCCTTTGGACGGCGGTCTGGGCGGCAGGCTTTGCCCTCGTCTTCACGCTGATCGGCTTCATCGCAACGGCGCGAACCGTCGCCGATTGGCTGGATCCCGGCGCCTGGGCGCTCTGGCTGGGCCGCAACTACGTGGTCTCGGCCGCCGTCAGCTTCGCGATCCTGGCGCTGTTCAGCGGCATCTTCAAGATCTTCGGCCGGGCGTGGATCGGCCGCATGGTCGCCTGGCAGCGCAGCGTCTTCTTCACCGCGGTGCCCCTGCTGGGAACGGCGATCGGCTGGCCCATCGGCATCGGCCTGATCTACGGCCGCCTGCCGCTCGTCGCGGGGCTGGGCTCGGGCACCATCGTGTCGCTCATCGTGGTCTCGCTGATGACGAGCCTGCTGTTGCACCTGGTCTTCTCGCTGCGCAACAAGGCGCTGAAGGCTCGCATGCGTGCCAACGAGGCCCAGCTGCGCCTGCTGCAGGGCCAGATGGAGCCGCACTTCCTGTTCAACACGCTGGCCAACGTGATCAGCCTGGTCGAGTCTGACCCGCCGCGTGCCAGGCAAATGCTGGAGGCGCCCACCGACTACCTGCGGGCCTCGCTCGGCGCACTGCGGCACGACGACAGCACGCTGGCCGTGGAGCTCGACCTGGCGCGCCGCTACCTCGAACTGATGCGCACGCGCATGGGCGGGCGGCTGCGCTTCGAGATCGACGCCGACGACGCGCTCGGCAGCGCAAGCCTGATGCCGCTGGTGCTGCAGCCGCTGATCGAGAACGCGGTCAAGCACGGCCTGGAGCCGCAGGTCGACGGCGGCGTCGTGCGCGTCAACGCGACGCGCGTGACCGTTGGCGGGCAGGAGCTGCTGCGTGTCTGCGTCGATGACGATGGCGCCGGGCTGGCGGCGGCGGCGCGGCGCCCGCGTCGGGCCGTAGCCGGCGGCACGGACGGCAACGGCATCGCGCTGGCCAACCTGCGCGAGCGCCTGCAGGCCCGCTTCGGCGCCGCGGCGCAACTCACGCTGGCCGAGCTGCAGCCGGGCTCAGGCACGCGCGCCTGCCTCGTCATTCCCTGGCAGGCGGCGGCCGCTGCCTGACAATGCCTCGTCCATCGCCTTCCCTCGCCATGACCACTGCCCTGATCGCCGACGACGAGAACCACCTGGCCACCTACCTGCGCGACCAGCTGCTCAAGCTGTGGCCCGAACTGGAGATCGTCGCCATCGCGCGCAACGGTCTCGAGGCCGCCGAGCGCATCGCGCGACTGCAGCCCGACATCGCCTTCCTGGACATCCAGATGCCCGGCCTCACCGGCCTGGAGGTGGCCGCCGGCATCGGGGGCCTGACCCGGGTCGTGTTCGTCACCGCGTACGACGAGTACGCGCTCGCCGCCTTCGACTCGGAGGCCATCGACTACGTGCTCAAGCCCGTGACGACCGAGCGCCTCGGGCGCACGCTCGAACGTGCACGGCGCGTGCTGTCGGCGCGAGACGACGCCGCGCCCGAGGCCGCCGACGACGCGCGCCTGGCGCGCGTCCTGCGCCGGTTGCAGGGTCCGGCCACGCCGGCCGCCGCGCCACTGCGGTGGGTACGCGCGAGCCAGGGCGAGCTGACTCACCAGGTGGCGGGCGCCGACGTGCTGTTCTTCCACGCCGACGACAAGTACACCTGCGTGCGCACCGCGCAGGCGGAGTACCTGATCCGCACGCCGATCGCCGAACTCGCCGCGCAGCTCGACGGCCAGCAGTTCTGGCAGGTGCACCGCTCGACCATCGTCAACCTGGCGCACCTGGCCGGCACGCGACGCGACGATGCGAGCCGCCTGTTCGTGCGCATGGCCGGATGGAAGGACGAGCTGCCCGTGAGTCGGGCCTACGTGCACCTGTTCAAGCCGATGTGAGCGTGCGAGGCCGCGGCGTCAGGTCTTCCTGAGCGCCGTCTCGCGCTGCCCCGCGGTCAACGCCCCCGCGCAGTCGGCCGCGAAGAAGGCCCAGTTGTCGGCGTTGCGAAGCGCGTCGCCGCTGGGGTAGCCCGCGTGCGGGCCGATGCCGGCCCAGGCGTAGCGCGACTGGCCGTCGTTGACGTCGTGCGTGCCGCAGACCAGGTGCGAGAGTTCGTGCACGAGGATGCGCGTCCAGTTGGCCTGGCCACGCAGCACGTTGCCGGGCAAATCCTTGAAGAAGGCGCCCTCCACGTAGACGACGTCCATGCCCTCGCTGCGGGCGCGGAACGCGAACGCCTCGGTGCGCAGGAACTCGGCCTCGACGGCGCTGCTGGCCGCGCGGAAAGGCACCCAGTCGGTGATGACGAAGCGGCCGCGGTTGAGCGACGCGACGATGTCCTTGAAGCCGCGCGTGAGCGTGGCCACGAGCCGGTCGACGCTGGCATCGCTGGCGCCGGCCCCCACGAACCAGCGTCGCACCATCGCGCGCGCGTCCGCCTGCGCGAGGGCACGCCCGGTTGAGGCGTCCGCGACCGCGCCTGTGCGCGCGCGCCGTGCGTCGGCCAGCACCATGGCCACCCTCTGGCACCAGCCCAGGCCCTGCGACGTGGCCGCGCCGAGCCAGCGCCGCCGCTGGCCGCCGAAGTGCTCGTGGCTGCCGGCCAGCAGCAGGCGCACGCCGGCCGCGTTCGCGGCCTCGTCGGTGAACTGGCTGCTGGGCCAGTCGGTGAACTCGGACGGAAGCGCGACGATCCAGACGCCGCGGCCGCCGGCGCGGCCTTCGACATGCACGTGGCGCAACAGCTTCAGCGCCGCGGCGCGCAGGCGCACGTCCTCGGCGATCAGGGCAGTCGTGCCCGCGGTCACGCCCGCGGGCGCGACCGCGCGCAGGAGGCCGTCGGCCTCGTCCACGCGCGTGGCGTCGGCGCCGTGCGTGGCGCGGCGGCGCAGCCCGACGAGCGCGTCGGCCCGGCCCAGGTCGAAGCCGAACTCGCCCATCATCTGCGCCAGCTGCGCGACGACGGGCTGCCAGCC
>JACMOG010000782.1 GCA_014378125.1 Vitreoscilla sp.
TGCCAAGGCCACCGACATCGTCATCCTGGTGGTGGCTGCCGACGACGGCGTCATGCCGCAGACGAAGGAAGCCATCCACCATGCCAAGGCGGCGGGCGTGCCCATCGTCGTGGCGATCAACAAGATCGACAAGCCCGACGCCAACCTGGAGCGCGTGCGTTCCGAGCTGGTGGCCGAGTCGGTGGTGCCTGAAGAGTTCGGCGGCGAATCGCCGTTCGAGCTCGGCTCGGCCAAGGCCGGCCCGGGCGTCGGCGCGCTGCTCGAGCAGGTGCTGCTGCAGGCCGAAGTGCTGGAGCTCAAGGCCCCGGCCGCAGCCGCGGCGCAAGGCGTGGTGGTCGAAGCCCGTCTCGACAAGGGCCGCGGCCCCGTCGCCACGGTGCTGGTGCAGACCGGCACGCTCAAGCGCGGCGACATCGTGCTGGCTGGCTCGGCCTTCGGCCGTGTCCGCGCCATGATCGACGAGGACGGCAACGCCACCAACGAGGCTGGCCCGTCCATCCCGGTGGAGATCCAGGGCCTCACGGAAGTGCCGCAGGCCGGCGACGACTTCATGGTACTGACCGACGAACGCCGCGCTCGCGAGATCGCCACGTTCCGCCAGGGCAAGTACCGCGACGTCAAGCTGGCCCGCCTGCAGAAGAACAAGATGGAAAACCTGTTCGACGCCCTCGGCGCCGATGTGCAGCTGCTGCCCATCATCGTCAAGGCCGACGTGCAGGGTTCGCAGGAAGCGCTCGGGCAGTCGCTGCTCAAGCTGTCCACCGACGAGGTCAAGGTGCAGATCGTGCACTCGGCCGTGGGCGGCATCAGCGAGTCCGACGTCAACCTGGCCATCGCCTCGAAGGCCGTCATCATCGGGTTCAACGTCCGTGCGGACGCCGGGGCGCGCAAGCTCGCCGAGAACAATGGTGTCGACCTGCGCTACTACAACATCATCTACGACGCCGTGGATGAGGTGAAGGCGGCGATGACGGGCATGCTGGCACCCGAGCAGCGCGAGGAAGTCGTCGGCTCCGCGGAGATCCGCCAGATCTTCACGGTGTCCAAGACCAACATCGCGGGTTGCATGGTCACCTCGGGCGTGGTCCGTCGCAGCTCCAAGCTGCGCCTGCTGCGCGAGAACGTGGTCATCTACACCGGCGAGCTCGATTCGCTGCGCCGCATGAAGGACGAGGCGCGCGAAGTGCTGCAAGGCTTCGAGTGCGGCTTGACGATCAAGAACTTCAACGACGTCAAGGAAGGCGACCAGCTCGAGTTCTTCGAGATCAAGGAAGTCGCCCGAACGCTGTAAGGCGGGACGCACTTCACCTGTGCAAAAGCCCCGCCAGAAAGTTGGCGGGGCTTTTCACTTGAGAGGGCAGCAAAAAATCATGCGACACAAACGAAATATTCCCAACCGCGGTTTCCGCGTCGCCGACCAGATCCAGCGTGACCTGGGCGAGCTGATCCGCGAGCTGAAGGATCCGCGCGTGGGCATGATCACCGTCAATTCGGTGGAGGTCACGCCCGACTACGCGCACGCGAAGGTGTACTTCTCGCTGCTCATCGGCGACTCCGCCGAGTGCGAGATCGCGCTCAACGAGGCCGCCGGCTTCCTGCGCAACGGCCTGTTCAAGCGCCTGTCCATCCACACGGTGCCGACGCTGCATTTCCACTTCGACCGCACCACCCAGCGCGCGGCCGAACTCAACGCGATGATCCTGCAGGCCAACGCCAGCCGGGCCAAGGAAGACCCGCCGGTGGGCGACGCCGCCGATGAATCGGCCGACAGGACGGCCGAAGCGTCGGCCGACAAGACGGCCGACAGGCCCGCCGACCCGGCCTGACCGACGCCCGCCGCATGACCGACCTCCAACCCGTGCCGACCCTGGACACCGCCGCCGCTCCCGCTGCCGCGCGTGCGCCGCGTCCTGCGCGGGTGAAGATCGTGCGCCGGCCGGTCCACGGCGTGCTGCTGCTGGACAAGCCGCTGGGCCTGTCGTCCAACGACGCGCTGCAGAAGGCCAAGTGGCTCCTGCGCGCCGAGAAGGCCGGCCACACCGGCACGCTCGACCCGCTGGCCACCGGCCTGCTGCCGCTGTGCTTCGGCGCGGCCACCAAGTTTGCCCAGGTGAGCCTCGATGCCGACAAGGCCTACCGCGCCACGCTGCGCTTCGGCCAGACCACGCGCACCGGGGACGCCGAAGGCGAGGTCGTGCAACAGCGCCCGGTCGCCTTCGACCGCGCCGCGTTGCAGGCCGCCTGTGCCGCTTTCTCGGGGCCCATCAGGCAGCTGCCGCCGATGTATTCCGCCCTCAAGCACAACGGCAAGGCGCTGTACGAATATGCCCGCGACGGCATCGAGATCGAGCGTGCCGAGCGCGACGTGACGATTCACACGATTGAAATCACGGATTGGCACCCTGAAAACCCGGAGACGGCGACAATCGAGGTTCGCTGTTCCAAGGGCACCTACATCCGCACCCTGGCCGAGTCCATCGGCGAGACGCTCGGTTGCGGCGCCCACCTGGTCGGCCTGCGCCGCACGGCAAGCGGGCCGCTGACCCTGGAAGACGCGATCACGCTGGAGGCGCTCGAGGCGATGCCCGAAGCCGAGCGCGAGACCCGCCTGCTGCACCCCGACACCCTGCTGGCCGAATGGCCGGCCGTGCGACTCGAAGCCAACGAGGCCGCACGTTTCCTGACCGGCCTGCGCCGGCGCACCCCCGAGCCCGACTGCGCGCACCTGCGCGTGTACGGGCCCGAACCGCACGCACTCCTTGGCAGCGCGCACATCACCGCCGGCGAACTCATCGCCGACCGCCTGCTGAGTCCCGCCGAAGTGCAGGGCCTGCTGAACTGAACCCGACCCTTACCAGTCTCTGAGAACGCCATGACCGCTAGCACGCAGATCCGCAACATCGCCATCATCGCCCACGTCGACCATGGCAAGACCACGCTCGTCGACCAGCTCCTTCGCCAGAGCGGCACCTTCTCCGCCCACGAGAAGATCGTCGACACGGTGATGGACAACAACGCGATCGAACGCGAGCGTGGCATCACCATCCTGGCCAA
>JACMOG010000783.1 GCA_014378125.1 Vitreoscilla sp.
AGGGCGGGCAGCGAGGCGCCGAGGCTGGCCGCGACGTCGCTGGCGAGGTGGAAGGTGACGTCGAACGAACGTGCGTAGAACACCTCGGTGACGACCGTCACGTCGACGAATTTCGTGCCGTCGGTCGTCGGCCGGTAGTCGGCCAGTCCTTGGGCTCGGGTGAGCACGGCACCGGCATCGTAGCGCCCGCTGACGATGAGCTTGCCGTTGGCGTGGATCACCTCGTCGGCCAGGTCGGGCCAGGGCGGCGCATACGACTCCGCGGCCGACACGGTGACCGACGCGCTCTTGATCGAGTCCAGGCTGAGGCCCGCCTTCAGCGGCAAGCCGTCCACCGGGACGAAGGCGCCGATGTCGGCGCCGGTGGCGGTCGCCTTGAAGAAGTAGGGGAAGGCCACGGTCTTCAGGCGCGCCTGGACAGCGGGGCCGTCGAAGACGCTGGAGGACGCCGCGGGCGCGCCGCCGAACTCGGGCCGCGCCGCGTACTGTGCCTTGAGCTTCTGCGCCACGTCCAGCCGCGCGAAGTACACGCCCAGCGTGGGCAGCTTCGGCCGGGGCGAGCCCGCGGCCGGCGTCGCGCTGGGCGCCAGCGCCGCCGCATCCGCCACCTCCGCGCCCCCGCAGGAGACGGAGACGTCGCCCACGTAGATGTCTTCGCGCGGCGGAAACACCGGGTAGATGCCCAGCTCTTCCATGTTGGTCGTCCACTGCTCGGACACGAAGCCGCTCTTGATGGGGGATGCACAGCCGCACAGCGCCAAGGCGCAGGCGGCGATGAGTCTGCGTCGCATGATCTCGCTCCCGGAGTCGTCGTTGTGGGGGGAGTCTGGGTGGGCGAGGGGCGAAATTCCATCCCAAGGTAGGGATGACCGGATCCGCCCCTGGAATACGTAGGGGGGTTCAGGTCGTGTCGACGGAAGTTCAGTTCGTCGAAGGATCAGCGTTCTTGAAGCTTCGACCTGAAAAGTCTGTCCAGCACCCGGCCTGGAAATCGTAGAGCTTGCAGCGGCGCGCGGTGTCGGCATACCAGCGCCACGAGAACGGCTGAACGACGATGTGGCCGGACAATTTCTGTTCGAGGAGGGCCTGTGCGGCCTTCAGCCGGTACAGCGGAACGCTCATGTCGACGTGGTGCGCGGTGTGCTCCATGATGTGGTGCAGCACGCTGCCCATCATCGACTTGAATGTCAGGTGCACCGTCGTGGAGACGAACGGCTGCGACGCGCTCCAGCGTCGCTTGTCCTCATGCCAGGCGACACCCGGGTGCGTGTGGTGCACGTAGACGACGAAGCCGATCAGGCCGTTCCAGAGCAGGAACGGCAGTGCGAAACCGATGCCCACGAGCCAGGCGACCGACTGCCCGGTGGCGATTGCCGCCGTGGCCAGTCCGGCGATCCAGAGGGCCGCGAAGCCACAGACCAGCAAACCGTCCCAGGTGAAGGCGGCTCGTCGGCTGGGCATCTTCCGGCGGTTCGGAAACAGCAGACGCGACCACCAGATCTCGACGATGTAGTACAGCCAGGGCGCCCAACCGCTGCGATACACGTGCTCCAGCAGGCGCTTGCCGGCCGGCAGCGACTGGTACTCCTCGAGCGACCGAGGCTGCCACACGAAGTCGAATCCGCGCAGGTTCGTGTAGCCATGGTGGATCACGTTGTGCCCGACTTCCCACAGGCTGTAGGGCGTCAGCGAAGGCAGGAACACGATGCGCCCCAGCCAACGATTGAGCGCTCGATGGCGCGTCAGGCTCTGGTGGCAAGCGTCGTGGCCAAGGATGAAAAGGCGGCCGATCACCAGGCCCATGGCGACGCTCGCCGCGAGTTGCATCCACTTGGCGGGCGCGGCGACCGTGCCCGCGACGCACGCCGCGAAAAGCAGCACGTCGATGACGATCAACGCGATGGCGCGAGCGGTGCTCCTGCCCGCCAGGGGCTCGAGCCAGGCTCGGATCGTCTTGCGGTTGGGAATCTCGCCGCTGGTGGCGGCAACCGGACGGGTGGGGACGGGAATGGACATCGGCTGAGACGAAAATCGGGCAAGGGTGCTCCAGGCCCCATTGCACGTCGACGCCCGCGTTGCCGATTTGCGCCGCGTCAATCATGTGCCAGTCGGCCCGCGATCCGGTGCAGCGCATTCGTCGAGCGGACGCCTGTCGAGCACGAGGGCGAAGCGTCAAGTTCCACAGAAGGCGGCGAGGTGCTCTCGCAGACCGCTCGCGATCGCCCAGCCCGAGCTGAGTACCAGCCCCGCGCCTGCGATTCGATAGCCCCAGGCCGCGGCTTCGGCCGGGGAAATCTTGCGTCCGCTCCACGTTCGCCAGCGACCCCACAGCCAGGGAGCCGCGGCGAGGGCGGGCAGGGAGGCGATAGCGAAGCAGGCCATCACCAGGCCGCCGCCGACGGGGCCGTTGGCCAGCGCTGAAACCAGAAGGGCGGCTTGCAGGGCGCCGCACGGCCACGCGACCCAGGCCAGTCCGGCCAGGGCGGTGCGCAAGGGCCGGGCATCGTGGCGCACGATCGTCACCGGCACCGCCCCGTCACGCGCCATGCGCCTGGGCATGCGACCGGCCGCCAGGCACCAGAGGCCCAGCCCGAGAAAGCACAGGTGGACGAGGAGCCAGAGGGGTTGCAACGCCGGACTGGTTCTCGTCCAGGCGCCGAGCGCGGTGACGCTGGCGGCCGCGACCGCGCCGGCGACCGTATAGCCGATGATTCGCCCGACGTGGAAGCCGACGGCGTCGCCGCGGCCATGGCAGGTCATTGCGGCACAGGGCGATCCGCACA
>JACMOG010000784.1 GCA_014378125.1 Vitreoscilla sp.
GCCTGCGCATCACAAGCCGAGAAGGACGCCGCTTCACCGGTGGAGAAGCTCTACGCCGAGGCGATGGACGACGTCGAGTCGGCCAACTACGACCGCGCCATCAAGTCGCTCGACCGCATCGAAGGCAAGGCGGCCGGCTCCATTCTCGCCCAGCAAGCCCAACTCGAGCTCGCCTACCTGTACTGGAAGACCGCCGACAAGGTCCAGGCCCTGGCCACGATCGACCGTTTCATCAAGCTGCACCCGTCCAGCCCGGCGCTCGACTACGCGCTGTACCTGCGCGGCATCATCAACTTCAACGACGACATCGGCTGGCTGGGCAGCCTCACCGGACAGGACCTGTCGGAACGCGACCAGGCCGCCGCGCGCGAGTCGTACCAGTCGTTCAAGCAACTTGGGGAGCAATTCCCTGATTCCAAGTACACCGCCGACGCCCGCCTGCGCATGGACTTCACCGTCAACATGCTGTCCCGGTACGAAGTGCACGTGGCCGGCTACTACATGCGCCGCCAGGCCTACGTCGCCGCCGCCAACCGCGCCAAGGAATCGGTGCTCGAGTTCCCGCAGACCGCATCGACGCCCGAGGCCCTGTCCATCATGGTGTCCGCCTACGACAGGCTGGGCCTGACGCTGCTGCGCGACGACGCACAGCGCGTGCTTGACAAGAACTTCCCGACGTCGGCGTTCACCGTCGAGAACAAGAACAAGGCCTGGTGGAAGTTATGGTGATCTGTTTTTGCGTTTGATGCTTCAGGGGCCGCTTTTGCGGCCCTTGTCGTTTTGGAGTCGCCTGCAGGCAGACGCTGGACGCGGGAAGCGGCTTCGCCGGCTAGCCCTGGGTGCGCCAATACTGCTTCTTCGACTTCGGGTGCACCAGAAAATCGCCTCCTGGGGTCTGCATCACATGGCCCTGGCCATCCCTGTAGGTCGCACCTGCCTTTGCGCTGCCCCAGGCCTTGGTGGGTGTCTCTTTGACACTCAGAACCAGTTCACCGCCGGCTCGGTCGTACCACGTCTCGTTATGCATGCATTCCTCCTGAAATAGCCATCGAGCATATCTCAGCGTCGCAGCGTGCTCGGCGCGATCGAATTCCGCCGGCACAGCCTGCGTCCGGGATTCAAGGGAGCGGTCTCAGCGCCTTGTTGATGTCGGCCACGATCTCGGTCAGTCTCTCTTCCGAGTAGCCGGTGTACACGCGGAGGATGTGGCCGTCGCGCCCGATGATCACCATGTGCGGGATGCCGTGGACGCCGAACGACTTTTGCGCATTGCCGTTGGCGTCGCTGACCAACTCCATCTGCATGCTCGTGCGCATGATGCGCGTCGCACGGCGGAACACGTCGGCATCCTCCGTGTTGACGGCGATGACCGCCATTTGATCCTTGCCCGCCTTGACTTGAACCCGCTCGAGGATGGGTAGTTCCTTGATGCAGTAAGCGCACCACGTTGCCCAGAACGTCACGATGACCGCCTTGCCCGCGTAGTTTGGCAGCAGCACCTCGTCGCCCGCCATGTTGTGTCCGACGTCAGGCGGCGGCATGTCGCCCGGGCCGGGTGCGGCCTCGCTGATCGTGAACAGCGAACCCAGGGCGAGCGCGGCAATGAGTTTGCGATAGCGGGCAAGTGAAGTCATGTGGATCATTCTTTCCAATGGATCTGGTTGTCCGGTGAAGCGCTCGGAAGTCGAGCTGACACGACATGGTGGCGCCGATTTCAGGCGCTCGATGCGCCCGATGCTGCAAGAGCTTCCCGCAACTCCTGTCGTAGGGAACCATGGACCGCCTCGTCGTAGGGCCGCGCAGTCGACCAGTCGTAGAACCAGACGGGCATGCGACGTCGCTCGGCGGCCTCGTTCGTGAACCGCGGAAAAATATGCGCGTGCAACTCCGGCTCGGAATTTCCCAGGATCTCGTAGTTGATGCGCTGTGCGTTCGTCACCTTCAACACGGCGTCCCCGATCGTCGCCATGTCGCTCAAGAATCTCGCCCGCGCGGCTTCGGACAGGTCGTTCAGGCTCGGCACAACCGGGTCGGGCAGCAGCAGGCAATACCCTGCAAGGAACTGCACGTCTCCCATGACCGCCCAGCCGGAGGAAAGTCGGCAGATGACCTTGTCATTGGCGCCCATGCGAGCTTGCGCTACGCGTTCGGAAATCAGTGGCATCTACCCCTCCCGCATCTACTCGGTGTGACTCAACGCCAGAGAACGCAGGAACGCCAACGCCTCCCCGCCATCGGAAAGCTGCCGCATCGGCGGCAACGCCGCCAGCAGCCGCCCGCCGTACCGCGCCGTCCGCAACCGCGAATCGCAGATCACCAGCAGCCCGCGGTCCGTCACCGTGCGGATCAGGCGCCCTGCCCCCTGCTTCAGAGACACCGCCGCCTCCGCCACGAAGCAGTCGTTGAACGCGTCGCGCCCCTCGGCCTGCAGGCGCTTGACGCGGGCCTCGATCAGCGGGTCGTTGGGCGGCGGGAACGGGAGCTTGTCGATCAGCACGCATTGCAGCGCGTCGCCGGGCACGTCGATGCCTTCCCAGAAGCTTTGCGAGCCCACCAGCACGCAGCCGCCGCGGGCGAAGCGCTCGAGCATCTGGCGCTTGGGCAGGCTGCCCTGCAGCAGGATCTCCAGCGTGACGCCCAGCTTCGTGAGCTCCGTCTGCAGCGCTTCGGCGGCCGAGCGCATGGCGCGCAGCGTGGTGGTGAGCACGAAGGTGCGGCCGCGCAGCGCCGCGGCGCAGTGGGCGGCGGCGCGGCCCACGCTTTCGGCGTGGTGCGGGTCGGCGGGTGCGGCGA
>JACMOG010000785.1 GCA_014378125.1 Vitreoscilla sp.
CGGGAACTCCCAGTAGCCGGCGTAGACCTTGCCCGGCGGCCGCGACGTGAGCAGGAAGCGGCCCTGGGCGTCCAGCAGCACGCCCACCGCCACCTCGGTGACGGGGCGCTCGCCGTAGTGCGACGGCGCGTCCTCGGAGGCCACGATCTCGGTGTGCGCGTGGCGATCCGCGTCGCTGATCCTGGCGCCGCCGGTCTTCGCGTCGTTCATGCCGGGCCCCCGACGCGGCCCGCGCGGTCGCGCGCGAACTGGTACGCCACGCGGCCCGAGCGCGAGCCGCGCTCCAGCGCCCACACGAGCGCCTCCGAACGCAGCGAAGCGATCGTCGCGTCGTCGAGGCCGAAGTGGCGCAGCCACTGGCCGACGATGGCCAGGTACTCGGGCTGGCTGAACGGATAGAAGCTGATCCACAGGCCGAAGCGCTCGGACAGCGAGATCTTCTCCTCGATGGCCTCGCCCGGATGCAGCTCGCCGTTCTCGTCGTGCGTGGACGCGAGGTTGTCCTTCATCTGCTCGGGCAGCAGGTGGCGCCGGTTCGACGTGGCATACACCAGCACGTTCTCCAACGACGCCGAGACCGTGCCGTCCAGCATCGACTTCAGCGCCTTGTAGCCGGCCTCGCCCTCGTCGAAACTGAGGTCGTCGCAGTAGACGATGAAGCGCTCGGGCCGGCCCTCGGTGAGCGCGACGATGTCGGGCAGGTCGACCAGGTCGGTCTTGTCCACCTCGATCAGGCGCAGGCCCTGCGGCGCGAACTCGTGCAGGCAGGCCTTGATCAACGAGCTCTTGCCGGTGCCGCGCGCGCCGGTCAGCAGCACGTTGTTGGCCGAGCGGCCGGCCACGAACTGCGCGGTGTTGGCACGCAGGCGTTCCTTCTGCGTATCCACTTCCCTCAGGTTGCCGAGCGCGATCGCGCCGACGTGTCGCACCGGCTCGAGCACGCCCACGCGCGTGCCCGCGCCGAACGCGCCGGGCGCGCGCTTGCGATAGCGGAACGCGATGGACGCGGCCCAGTCGGGCTCGGCGGCGGGCGCGGGCAACAGGGGCTCGAGGCGGGCGAGCACGCCTTCGGCGCGTTGAAGCAGGGTCTGCAGCGTGCTGCTGGTGTCGGGCGGAGTAGTCATGTGGTTGCCAAAGGGGTCTGGCCCCGTTCGGGGCCAGGCCCCAGTGCTTGCTTGCCGCCAGGGATCAGGCGGTCAACGTGACGCGCGCGAACTTGCGCCGGCCTACCTGCAGCACGTAGGTGCCGGGTTGGACCTTCAGGCCCTTGTCGCTGATGACGACCTGGTCGATACGCACGCCGCCGCCGTCGATCAGGCGGTTGCCCTCGCCGTTGGATTCCACCAGGCCCGCCTGCTTGAGCAACGCCGCAATGCCCACCGGCGCGCCCGCCAGCGTCACTTCCTTGACGTCGTCGGGAATGCCGCCGGCCGCGCGA
This sequence comes from Vitreoscilla sp., assembly GCA_014378125.1. The sequence goes on from JACMOG010000785.1 coordinate 1,439, forward strand.
TTCTGGAAGTCCTGCTCGGCGGCGCCCGCCGCGGCGGCCGAATGGAAGCGGGCGGTGATCTCCTTGGCTAGCATCACCTTGGCGTCCTTCGGATTGCGGCCGCCCGCGATCTCGGTCTTCAGTCCTGCGATCTCGGACTCGCTGCGGAAGCTGAGCAGCGTGAACCACTTCCACATCTGCACGTCGCTGATCGACAGGATCTTGGCGTACATGGAGTTGGCCGGCTCGGCGATGGCCACGTAGTTGTTCTTGGACTTCGACATCTTCTCGACGCCGTCCAGGCCCTCCAGCAGCGGCATCGTGAGGATGCACTGCGGTTCCTGGCCGTTCTCCTGCTGCAGGTGACGCCCCACCAGCAGGTTGAACTTCTGGTCGGTGCCGCCCAGCTCGATGTCGCTCTTCAGCGC
>JACMOG010000786.1 GCA_014378125.1 Vitreoscilla sp.
CCCTGCACGGCCTGCTCGGCGGCGGGCAGCAGGGGCTTCGACCACGGCGCGACCGCGTGGGCGGATCTGAGCGCATCGGATACCGTTGACGCGTAGGCCGCAACATCGATTCCGGCAACCAGGGCGGCCGGCGTCACGTGGGCCGCGTCGGGAATGGAATCCATGTTCGTCACGATCTGCGTCAGCACGCCCACGTTGGCGGCGCTGATGGTGCGAGACAGCCTGTCGTGTGCGGTACCTGTCGGCTTGGGCGCGACTGCGGAAGGGGTAGAGGTTGCGACGAGCTGCATGGAATGACTCCTGGGACGTGGGGAAACGTCGCACCATCGTACTCAGAATCGTGGCGTCGCGCCGCGCAGGGATCCGTTCACTCGCCGGACGCGGGCACCTGGAAACGCTTCGGTCGACGTTTCTGCGACCCGATCTCGCGCGCGATCTCGTACAGGCGTTCGACTTCGCTCCAGATCTCGTCGCGCACCTGGTCGACGCGCTCGGGCGTCGACACGCTCGAGTCGAACTGCATGAGCGGACCGTAGATCGTCGTCACCTTCGGACGCCGCCACCAGGGCCGACCGTACAGCTGGCGCTGCTTGTTGCCCCACGTCGCCACCGGCACGACCGGCACGCCGAGCTCGAGCACGAGGCGCGCCGCACCTCGGCGGGGCGGGCCCAGCGGGATCGCAGTGCGAAAGCGCGTGCCCTCGGGGTACATCACCACGGCCTGCCCGTCGTGCAGCATGCGGCGAGCGAGCTCCATTGCGAACCCGTCACCCTGCCCACGTTGCACGGGGAAGCCACCGCCGGCTCGAATGACTGCGCTCGCGAACGGATTCTGGAAGAGCGACCCCTTGGCCATGAACCGCACCACGCGCGACTGCCCCTTCACCTGCACGAAGGGGTCGGTGTAGGAAGAGTGATTCGGCACCATCAGGAACGCGCCTTCAGCGGGAATGTGTTCCTGCCCGTAGGCGCGCAGCCGATAGCCCTCATCCCAGTACCACCCCGTGAAGATGCGGATCGCCCGGTGGAACCAGCCGACGCGCGTGCCGACCCAGTAGGCGTATTCGGCCTCGGTGGGAACGGCGGGCGGCGATGGCTCGGCCTGCTCGACAGTTGGTTCGGTGCGCGGCATCGCTCCATCCTCGCAGGTCGACCGGAGCGCCTCCGTGAACGACGAAGGCGGCACACGCTGGGATGCGGTGCCGCCTTCGTGAACCACGCGGTTCCCGGATCGGGTGGGAGTGCGCGCGACGCCGGGGATGAAGGCATCGTGCGCGGGAGTGGTGCCCGTGAGCCGAGGTCCTTGGGAGGGGAGGTGGACCGCGGCGCCGGTATGTGGGACGGATCAGGCACCGCTCGTGGGGAGGGGAGGGGTTGATCCGGGATATGTCGCGTGACAGCTTGGAGACCCAAAGGCCTCGTCTGGAATATTTTCAGATGAAAGCCGGTTTACGCAACCCTTTGTTCGGCTGTTGGCCGCTTTGTCTGACTAGGAGTTCTTTTCCGAACGGTAACGTCGTCCGGCGATCCACGTCCAACGCGCGGGCTTGGGACGGCGCATTCCGAGCGGCCGGTCGAACTCTCGGCTGGCCATGAGGATCTGGTACGGGGTGTTGAGCATGGTGGCGTGAGCCTCCTTGGGTGTTCGTTTGTTCGCTTCTGCTTCAGTATAGCTGAATATTATTCGGCGCATGGGAAGAAGCGTCGGATAGATTACGAACATCACGCGAGGACGGTGCGACTCCGCGGGGCGCTTGTCAGCATGCGCCCTGCTGCATGCGGCGCGAATCGACGGCGCGGTCGGGAATCTGCGCCCAGCTCCCCCGAAAAGCCCAACACGGATGGCCCACCTCGGCCTCAGGGGCACCGCGATGGCCACGGCAGTCGTACCGCCGTTCACCACCGTGCGACGGCTGCGGTAGGGTTCGAGCCGTTCGTAACGTTCCGCACGCTCGCGGGGTGACATCGGGCTCCACGGATGGAGTCGTCACCTGCGCGGCATGGCAGCCACGGAAGGCTCGAGATGATCGCCAGCATCAGCCAAGGTATCGCCGCACCGTCGGCAGCAGTGCACACCGCGGGGCCCACCGCGACGTCCGGCGCCGCTCCTGCTCAAGCCGCGATGCACCACGACCTCGCCGCGTCACGGGCATCGAAGGGCGCCGCGGTCACGCAGGCCGTCTCCGGCGTCTCAAGCCTCAAGATTCCTGACTGGGTCAAGGACGCGGTGTTCTACCAGGTGTTTCCCGAACGCTTCGAGAACGGCGACGTCGGCAACGATCCAGCCGGCACCGCGCCGTGGGGCTCGAAGCCGACCAACAACGGCATGATGGGCGGCGACCTGCAGGGCGTCACCCAGCGCATGGGCTACCTCACGTCGCTGGGCGTCAACGCGCTCTACTTCAACCCGATCTTCGGCAGCCCCTCGAACCACAAGTACAACACCACCGACTACGAGCACGTCGACCCGCAGTTCGGCGGTGACGCGGCGTTCAAGGAGATGACGGACGTCGCACACAAGAACGGCGTGAAGATCATGCTCGACGGCGTGTTCAACCACACGTCGCACCAGCACAAGTGGTTCCAGGACGTGCGCGACAAGGGACCGAAGAGCGAGTACTTCGACCGCTACACGGTGAACAACTGGCCGATCTCCTACACGCACGACAAGGATGGCGTGCTGCGCACGAAGGATTACAAGGCGTGGTTCGACTACGCCGAGCTCCCCGTGCTGAAGACTGACAACCCGAAGGTGCGCGAGTACTTCCTGACCGGCAAGGATTCGATCGTCAAGCGCTGGTTGCGCGACGGCAAGATCGACGGCTGGCGCATGGACGTGGCGGACGACTCGAACTTCTCGGCCGACTACTGGCGTACGGC
>JACMOG010000787.1 GCA_014378125.1 Vitreoscilla sp.
GACCGGCGGGGCGCCAGAGGCGGAACACCCATGTCGACGAGGCCAGGAATCCGTACGCCATCATCACGAAGCTGACGCTGGCGAGCGCGAACCAAGGGCGCCAATGCAGCCACTCCACCGCGACCACGATGCCCACGAAGCCGAGGGCGAACTGCGACAACTGCGCGAGCACGTAGCGCGCGAATTCCCGCAGCGTCGCGGACGGACGCACGTCGAAGCTGATGCGGCGATGTAGCAAGTAGCTCAGCGGAATGGTGATCGGGCACGTGGACGTCACGGCCCAGGGATAGGCCATCCCCAGTAACTCGGTGCCCACCCACACGATGGCGATGTTCAATGCCGCGCAGAAAAGCCCCACGAGCGCGTAACGCGAGGCCATGCCGCCAAGGCGCCGCGCGAGGATCCGGATGGGCACCGCGGCGTCGCCTAGCCGGCCTGCCGTTCCCACAGGCCCATCCACTGTAGGCCGTTGGTGAGGCTCAGCGGACCGGTGTGGCAGGCCATGGGATGGATCATCTGCAGCCGCTTCCAGCCGCGGGCCTCGATGTGTTCGACCCATTGCCAGTCTCGCTGGTAGCGATACGGCGAAGGAATGCCGAAGCGGCGGTTGCCTAGCTCGTCGAGAACGGCGAGCACGTACTTGCCGGCAATGGTGCGGAACGTGTGGTCCTTGATCAGCAGGTAGCGGCTCGAGCAGCGCGCCATGTCGTCGATCGCGGCGATGGGCTCGGGGCAATGATGCAGCACGTCAACCGCGTACGACAGCTCGAAGGAGCGATCGTCGAACGGAAGCCGGGCGCCGTCATACAACTGGGCCTTCACGAAGCTGCCGGGGCGCGCCACCACATCCACGGGCACCAATCGCCCGACATGGGGCAGCTTCGCCACCTTGGACGCGAAGTAGCCGTCGCCGCAGCCAAAATCCAGCACGCGGTCGACGCTCAGCGGCGCGATCGAGGCTCGCAGCTGTTCCAGGATCCGGGGGCGATAGGTGGTGATCATGGAACGGCAGGAGACTTGGGAAGAAGGGTCGAGGCGCGGCGACGTCATTCGGTGGACTCCGCACTGGCGAGGCTAAACCGGGGTCGCAGCCGAATGTATTCCATCAGGAAGGCGACCAGGCACACCTGGCCGCCGGCCAGCATCAACATGGCCGCTGGGATGGCGACGCGCATCAACGTCTGCGGATCCGTCGCGTGGAAGCGATCCCGCGACCACAGCACCACGCTCCAGATCGCCATCGCGAAGCCGCTCGCCAGCAGCGCGAGGCCCACCAGCAACGCCCTCTCGAGCGACAGCCGGCGCAGCCAGGCGAGGCCCGCCGGCATGCGCGGCAACACGCCGATGGCCACGGCATGGCTCGACGACACCGCCGCGAACAGCACCATCTGTAGCCCGAGGCAGGCGGCGACGGACAGGTATAGCAGCGTGTGGATGTCGAGCGTGAACCATGGCAGCACGATCGGGTGGACCGCCAGCGCCGTCGACAGCGCGGTGCCGGCGGTGAGCAACGCGGCGCCCGGGTACATGAAAAGCCACGCCGGCGCGTGGATCAGCAGGAAGCGAAGATGGCGCCAGCCGTCGCGCCAGCTGCGCAGGTGCGGCGCGCGATCGCGGCCGTCCGGCGACAGCGTGGTGGGCACCTCGTCGATGCGCAGTCCGGCCAGCGTGGCCTTGACCACCATCTCGCTGGCGAACTCCATGCCGTCGGATTGCAGGTCGAGCGCGACCATGGTGGCGCGGTCGAAGCCGCGCAGCCCGCAGTGGAAATCGCGCACTGGGCTGCGGAAGAAGAGCCTGCCGACGAAGCTCAGCACCGGGTTGCCCAGGTAGCGGTGCAGCCTGGGCATGGCACCCGGCCTAATGCCGCCCGCGAAGCGGTTGCCCATGACCAGCACCACGCCGTCGCGCAACGCCGCCACGAAGCCGCCCAGGTCGGAGAAGTCGTAGCTGTCGTCGGAGTCGCCCATGATCACGAAGCGGCCCCGCGCCGCCGCGATGCCCGTGCGCAACGCCGCGCCGTAGCCCTTGATGGGCACGTCGACCACTCGCGCGCCCGCCTCGCGTGCAACCGCCTGCGACCCGTCGGTGGAGCCGTTGTCGGCGATCACGACCTCGCCGGCGATGTGCGACTGCTCGATGAAGCGGCGCGCCTTGGCGATGCAGGCGGGCAACGTGCGGGCCTCGTCGAGACAGGGCATAAGAATGGTGAGCTCGCACGCTCCCGAAGGAGCGGCCCGGGCTACCGCGGTGTCTGGTAGTCGATCTTGGGACATCGAAGAGGGTTCTTGCCCTGAAGCACGTCGTCGATACTGCCGAAGGCTTGTGTGGTCATGCTGCGGAAATGCGAGAACGTCACCCCGTCGTGGAGGGAAACCTTGAGTTCCGCGTCGGAGTTGAGATAGTGCCGTTGCCAGGTGTCGATGTTGCGCTGGGACGCGAGGGGCGACGGTGCGAAGACGCGGGGACACGCCGCCTCCAGGATCGCGAAGACCCGCTTGGCCGCCTGGATCTGGGCATCAGCCGCCGGATCCTTATCGGAACGATACAGGACACCGCAGCTGCGCAAGTCGCTTTCGCGGTCCACGTGCCGGCCACCGTTCGTGGCCCAGCCGCGATCATCGTGGCGGCTGGCCACAAGCCCGATGTCGTCGCAATCGCTCCGGTCGACGTCCACGCCCAGCGGATACGGGCAGGCGCGCGTGGTTGGGCGCATGTGCGCCACATCCGCGGGATCGACCGCGCCCGACGCGTTGAAGAGCACGAGGGTGCGCGCATGCCAGCGTCCATCAGGGCGTGGAGACGCGTCCCCAGCTTGCCGTCCGTGGGCAGCGTGAATTCGCTCAGAGGGCTCGCGAGTCCCCGCCTGGCGCCAGCCAGAGTGCCAGGGCCGCATGCGACTGCACGCCATCCGCACGGCCATGTCGCGCATCCTCATTGCGGGGTCTGGTAGTTGATCCGGGGGCATGCGACAGGCTTGCGCCGCGCCAGCACGTCGTCGATGCTGCCGAAGTAGACGCCTGGGAACACCCGAAAATGCGTGAAGTTCACGCCCTGCGACGTGGACACTGACAGCTCCGCCTCGGTGTTCAGGTAGTGCCGTTGCCACACGCCCACGCTGTGCTCGGAGGCCATGGGCCGGGGCGAGAACACGGTCGGGCATGCCGCCTCGAGGATCTCGAACACCTTCTCGGCCGTCACCCGCTCAACCTCCGCGGCGGAATCCTTGCGCGAGAGGTAGCGCACGGCGCAGCTCAACAAGTCCTTCTCGCGGCCCGTCTTCTCGTCCGCCTGCCCCAGGGGGCGCCATGAGCCGCGGGTCGGCACGAACTGCACCGTCTCGCAGTCGCTCCAGTCGGTGTCCACGCCGAGGCGATAGACCAGCGCGCCCAGTTCCTCGCGCGCATGGCTCACCTCAGCCGGCGTCACGGCGGTAGGCGCTGCGAACAGGAGGCGGGTGCGGCCATGCCACCGGTCCATCAACGATGCGAGACGCACGCCGAGCGGTCCGTCGGTGGGAAGCGAGAAGCCGCCGACGGGGTGGGCCAGCGCGCCACCCGGTGCAAGGAAGAGTGCGATGGCCGCGTTGGTCTGCGTGCCCACGGACAGGTGAAGGAAGGGTTGCTCCTGCAGGCGCTTCGAGACGCGGTAGTCGAGATACGGGCCGGCGTCCCAGCCCACGCCGGAGAATCGCCAAGCGCCGAGCGCGAGGTAGTTCGCGCCCTGGATCACCAAGGCGGCGAGCAGTAGCACCTTCAGCGTCCGGAACGGCACGACGTGTTGCGTCGCGCGAACAAGGCCCACGCCTACCAGGACGAACAGGGGCAACGCATAGCGCGCGTTCCCCGACGATCGGATCCACAGCACGTACATGGCCACGACCAGCAGCGCGTACCGGACGCCGGGCCCGCACCAGGTCTCTCGCTGGGCGAGCCTGCGCCATCCGCCGCGCAGGCCGAGCGCGAGCGCGGCCGCCAGTGCGGCCAGCGCCATCAACGCGGGTCGGATGTCGGGCAGGAAATCCTCGAAGACTACGAAGCTGCTGAACGTCGCCATCTCCCACACGCGCGAGACCATGCCCCCCGGCGTGGCCGGCACGAACCGGAGCGACGTGAAAGGCTGCTGAGGTGCGTCGGGCGAATGGAAGACGTTGTTGAAGAGCGGGAAGATGGGATTGCCGAAGTCGTGCTGCAGCCAAGCCATCCACGGCCCCGCGCCGATCGCGAAAGCGAGCGTCAGGCCCGCCGCAAACAGGGCGACGCGCGCGAGGTCGGCCTGGCGGAAGGCCCACTTCATCAACCACAGCAGACACAGCGCCAGGACGAACACCGCGTTGCTGAGCTTGACGGCGGCGGCTAGGCCCAGTAGCGCGCCGGCGATCGCCGCATCGCGCCTGTTCCCGGAAGGCGCGGCCCGCGCCGCAGACAATTCGAGCGACAACGCGACCGCCCAGAGGATCATCAGCGCGGTGATCGGGTCGCTCGACGTCGTGCCCTCGTGAATGAGCAGGATCGGCGCGATGCAGCCGAACGCCAGGGCCAGCGCGCGACACCAGAAGTCTTCTTCGCGGTCGCCGGGCCAGAAGAGCCGCGCGATCCGGTCGAGCGGCCACACCACCGACGCATGGAGCGCGCTCAGAAGCAAGCCGATGATCCAGGCCGGCAATCCGAGACTTACCAGGGCGTAGATCGGAAAATACCCAAGGGGGTTCTGGTAGCTCTGTGCGCCCGCGGCGAACAGATCGGTGCGGAAGCGCCCGGTGACCCAGGAGAACGGAAGGTACAGGTGGTGATTGACCACGTCCCAGCTGACGTCCTTGCCGGCGAACATGCCCCAGCAGATCAGCAGCCCGAACATGCCGGCCCGCAGCAGCTTCTCGCGGCGGGCGATCATGGACGCTCGACCCATTCAGGCAGCGGCTCGCCCAGCCCGCGCCAGTACGACCACACGCGACGGCTTCTTGCGCAGTCCTTCGGCGACATGAACCGGCAGGCGCGCTCCAGGGTGTCGATGGCAAGCACCGGATCGCCGTTGAGCGCCACGACGTGGGCGTAGAGCTCCTGGCTGGGCACGAACGGGAAGCGCAGCATGGGCATGCGCATGGCCACGATATCGGCTGCGGGGATGCCGCTCGCCGGCACATGCGCCGCGAACGCGTGATAGGCCTGCAGCTGGTCGAGCAGCAAGGCATCGGGGATCTCCGCGTCGGCGTTCAGCGAAGCGTGGCCGGCGGCGCGGTCGAGCACCAGCACCGGACGCGTGTCGCCCAGCGGGGTGTAGTCGCGCGCGAGCAGCGCGAGCAGCAGCGCGGGAGCGAGCGCGAGGACCGCGAAAGCGGCGCGTCCGGCGATGGGCAGGCGCCAGGCGCGCGCGTCGAGCGACGTGTCGGGCTCGGTCGCGCCCAGCATCAGCCCGAGGGGAAACAGGAAATAGGCATAGTGCAGCGGCAGTTCGACCAGCCCGTGCAGCAGCAACGCCATGCTCGCCAGGGCCGTCGCGAACGCGGCGGCGTCGGGCGCCCGCCCGACGCGCAGGAGGACGGCGACGATCAAGGCGACACCCGCCGCCCCGCCGATGGGGATGCCGAACCACACCATCAGGTCGAGCACGATGTCGTGGGTGCTTGTGAAGAGCCATAGTAACGGCGGATGCGTCGGCGCCAGCGCGAATTGCGCGGCCCCGTTCTGCAGCGCGCCCCACCCGGCCCAAGGACGCGCGATGGCCGCATCGATGAACATGCGCCAGACGTCGGGACGCCGCCCGCCGCTGATGCGATCCTGGACGTCCAGGCCCGCGAGGCCGAGGTGGCCGTCGACCCAGGGCACGGCGAACACGCCGGTCCCCACGACGGCGGCGGCCGCGAACAGCATGAGGCCCCGCCGGGACAACCCGAGCTCCCTGCCGCGCCAGAGGAATGCCAGCACCATGGCGACCAGGACCATCCAGGCCACGCGCGACTGCGTGAGGTCGACCACCAGAAGCATCAGGACGCCCAGCACGCCGCACGCGACACCGCCCAGCAGCCGGCGCTCGCGCAGTCGCCACGCGCCCAGCAGGCCCTGGATCATCAGGGAGCACAGCAGGTTGGTCTGTTCCATGTGCGCCACCGGGCGGCCGGCGGCCACCTTGATGTCGAGGTCGAGCGTCAGCCAGCCCAGCCATTGCAGCAACGCCAGCGGTGCGGAGCATGCTGCCGCGAACAGCATCGCGACGGCCAGCCGGTCAGCCAGGCGCGCGCGTTCCGCAGGGGGCAACGACCGGGCCGTGACGATGCACACGCCGAAGCCGGCGAGGTAGGCGCTGACGAGGACGGCGTCGCCCCGATAAGACTCGATGCCGGCCAGCCATTGCAGCCAGGGGACGATCGCGAGGCCGAAGGCTGCCAGGGGCAGCGACGGCACGCGAAGGGTGGCCACTCCGCCGTGCTCGCGCAGTCGGCCGAGGGCGCCCAGCAGGATCACCAGCACGGCGAGCGACGCGGCCCACTCGCGCCAGAAGCTCACCCAGGGGGCGTCGCCCACTGGCAGGAGCAGCGCGGCGCCCAGGAGCGCGGCACCCAGGCCATCGATTCCGAACCAGCTTTTCAGCGCGCGCATGACTTGATCAATTGATTTCGGGGCTCCAATGCAAAAGAGACGCCGAAGCGTCTCTTTCACTCGTGCAGGCTACAGATCAGCCCTTGCAGGAACCCGGCAGGTACTTCGGCAGGTCGGTGCTGGCGGTAGCGGCCTTGCAGCTCCACTTGTAGATCTGCGTGTTGCCGATGCTGGCGGCGATTGCGAGCGTCGTTGCATCCGAATAGGGGGTGAGTACCAGCGATTGACCGGCGGCCTTGCCGAGGTCAGGTGCAACGGTGGCATCCTGCAACAGGACGGTGATGACGCCGTCGGCGTTTGTCACGACGGTGGACACGTACTTGCTCGACTTGGTAGCGACGGTCTGCTCGCAGCCCCAGCCGTTGATGCCGGGGGGCGCCGTGGCGTTGCCGGTCTGATAGACCTCGGAAACGGTGGTACGGCACTGCGAGGCAGCCAGCAGGGCTTCAGAGACCTTGGCCTTGACCGTGTAGGTCTGGTAGGCCGGCAGGGCGACGGCGGCGAGGATACCGATAATCGCAACGACGATCATCAGTTCGATCAGGGTGAAACCCTGTTGGGCGGTGCGCTTCATTTGAAACTCCTGGGGATGGGACTTTGAGGACGGCTGTGAACGATGGGGCGTTCGCATGTTCTCCAATGCGATTCCCGTGCCAGCTTGCCAGACCGCGTTTCGGTCGTCGGGGCCGTGACTTATGCACGGGAGGTGACTCGCTTTGTCAGTGTTGTCCGACAGGATGCGTTCGCCGCCCCGTCGGGACTGACAATTTCCGTCACCCCAACTCAAAAGTGTCGCCCTTGAGCAGCTCCATGAGCGGACGCTCCTGCTTCAACGCGCGCAGCCCGGCCATGACGGCGTCGATCTCGCCCGGCTTGATGTGGGTGATGTAGATGCTGGCGTCCGGCGGTGCCGTGGCCAGCTCGGCGGCC
>JACMOG010000788.1 GCA_014378125.1 Vitreoscilla sp.
ACCGGCAACAACGCGGGGTCCAGAGCCAAGGCCGGGTGGGACTCGTGGACGGGATGGGGGTCGCCGGATGGGCCGAAGCTGGTCGCTGCCCTGGGCACGTGAACCTGGCCTGGAAGAAAAACCGCCCCGGTCGCTTGCGCGTCGGGGCGTTGTCGATGCGGCGCTGGGCCGCAAGATCGGGACGTCGAGTTACCAGAAGCGGTAGCTCGCGCCCACGGCGATGGCGCGACCCGTCGGGTCGGCGTAGCGGCCGTCGTAGCCCAACTGGTTGCCGCCCACGATCTTCAGCGACAGCGGCGGCTTCGAGTTGAAGACGTTGTTGAGGCCGACCGTGAAGCGCAGGTCCTTGGAGAAGTCCCAGCGCGTCTGCCAGTCGACAAGCGTGTACGAGGAGACATGGCCGTTGTAGGCGACGCCGTCGCCCAGCGATCCGTCCGCGTTGACCGCATACACGTTTTCCGAGTCGGCCGTGTACGCCTGGTCGGCATAGCCCGACTTCCAGTTGAGGGACAGCGTATTCGTCCAGTCGCCGGTCTTCAGCCCCAGGGCCAGGCGGAACATGTCGCGGAAGACGACGTTGTTGTCGCCACCGAAGCGGCCCAGGTCGGTCTGCTTGCCGCCAGGCAGCTCGTAGTCGGCCTTGAGCATGTGCGTGCCGCTCAGATCGGCCGAGACCTTGCCGATCGGCGTGTTGGTGCTCAGGTTGACTTCCCAGTCGAGACCCTGGTAGTTGGCGCTGCCGGCGTTGAACGGCTTCTGCAGGAGGGCAACCGTCTGCGGGCCCGACGGATCACGGTAGGGGACGATGAACAGGCTGCTCAGCGCATCGGGATGCGCGAACGCGTAGCCCTCGGGCATGCCCGACAGGATCTGGTTCTTCAGCTTCACGCCCCAGTAGTCGAGACCGAACGACAGACCCTTGGCCGGCTCGAGACGGCCGCCAAAAGTCCATTGCTTGGAGGTCTCGGCCTTCAGGCCCGCGCTTCCCTTGTTCGGGTTGCCCGCGGAGACGAGGTCCCATTGCTCGGGTCCGGTGCCGTTCGCCACGCAGACCGGCGTGTTCGGAAAGGGGCAGGCGTAGGAGCCCGAGGTGTTGGTGCTGAAGGCCAGCGGCGCGGCGTTCTGGTTGATCGGCGGCGCCTTGGAGCCCGTGCCGAACGAGCCGCGCAGCAGCAACATGTCCGCCGGCTGGGAGCGGAAGCTCAGCTTGAAGGTGGGATGGCTGAAGCTGTTGCCTTCTTCCTGCGAGGGCAGCGGCTGCAGGTTGTTCGGGTCCTGCGTGAAGGGCTTGTCGTTCTTCACGCGGTCGTAGCGGTCGAAGCGAGCCGAGACCGTGACCTCCGTCTTCTTGGCCAGGGGCATCAGAAGCTCGGCGAACACGCCTTCGTTGCTGCGGCTGGCGGACATGGGCACGTAGCCGTAGAAGCCGCCCACGGCGTAGTCGCTCGCGGCGTTGCCAGCCACCGTGCCGTTGCCGAACTCCGCCATGGTGCTCGGGTCCTGGCTCATCTTCTGGCGAGTGACGTCGAGGCCCAGCGCCAGCGAGGACATGCCGGCCGGCAACTGGAACAGATCCCTGGAGGCGTGCAGGTTGAGAGCGTTCTGCGAGAGCTTGGTCTTCAGGAAGGTGCCATGCAACTGCGCCGTGGCGAGGCTCTGCCCTGCGATCGGCACGATGGGGTCGTATTCGCCGTTCTTGATCAGGTCCACGAACGTGTTGAAGTCGAGGTAGCCTCCGGCGAGCTTGTCCTGGTCCTGGTTCGAGGAGAGCGCCACGCTGGCGGTGTAGTCCCAGTCGAACGCGGTGCCTTCGACACCCAGCACGTAGTGATGGGCGACCGTCTCCCAGATGTCCGTGCGGCCGCCGGCGTCGAAGGAGCGATAGTGCAGGCTGGCGCCCCCGGCCTTGTCGCTGGCGCTCACATTCGGGTTACTGACGACGTACTTCTGCCACAGGATGTCCAGCGGCTGGCCGGCCAGGTCCTGGTTGCCCAGGCCCATGGGCTGGGCCGATGGCGCAAATGCCGCCGTCATGTCGAACTTGGACCACAAGGCCTCGGCGAACAGCGTGGTGTTGGCGTTGACCTTGAAATGGTCGCTCACGAACACGCTGTCGCGCTTGGAACTCGGGATGTCCTGCACCGTGGCTGCGTAGTTGGTGAAGCAGCGAACGCCTGAAACGAACACGACGGGATTCGGGCCGCAGTTGCCGTTGGCCGCGAGGTACGGGTTCAACCGCGTGCCGCTGTCGAGATAGATGTTGGCCGGCAGCGAGTTGCTGGATGGCTGGTAGAGCTCCGCCTTCTGCCCGTCGATCGTCACCGGTATCAGGCCGCCGCGCCGGGAGACGGCGCGCTGGCTGGCCATCAACTTGTTCTGCACGTCATGGCTGTAGGACAGCAGCAGGTTGTTGTTGTCCTTGTCGAGGTCGCCGAAGCCCTTGCTGATGCCCGCGCTCCACTTGCTGCCGCCGGCCTGCGTCGGGTGCGTGCCACTGAAGGAGATCGCGGCATCCGTCTGGTTCTTCTTGGTGATGAAGTTGACGACGCCGGCGATGGCATCGGAGCCATAGAGCGCCGACGCGCCGTCGGTCAGCACTTCGACGCGCTCGATCGCGTCGAGCGGCAGGCTCTCGAGGTTGACGGAGCCGTCGCCGCCCGAGGAGCCGAAGCCGCCGAAAGGCGCCACGCGGCGGCCGTTGAGCAGCACCAGCGTGTACTTCTGGTCGAGGCCGTGGATGGCGGCGGTGGTGGTGCCGTTGCCGTTGCCGTTGACCGAGCTGGAGGACTGCTGAAAATTGCCGCCGGTCATGGCCGGCAGCTTCTGGATCAGTTCGGTGATCGACGTGGCGCCGGTCTTGTCGATGGCGTCGCGCGTGATGACGGTGATGGGCAGCGCGCCTTCGGCCTCGATCCGCTTGATGGCGGAGCCGGTGATCTCGACGCGCTGGACGTCGGGCGTGGTCTGGGCCCAGGCGTTGGATGCGGCGGCAAGGATCAGTGCGGTGCAGATCTTGGTGGGTGTGAACATGGAGTTCCTTCCTCGTGGTTGGGATGCTTCTTGTCCGAAGTGCCGCTGCGCTCGAATCCCTTTGTTAAGGAAACATTACAGCCCGGCCTCAGGTGGCGCGATTGTGAGCACCCCCCGAATGAACACTCCCCGCACAAACCCTGCTGTCAGTTTTTCGCCGCGCGAATTGACTAGACAAGCTGTTTTACAAAGGCAAATCCGCACCAGATCCAGTCTTCAGCGCACCATCAAATTGCGCACTGCACAGGTTTGGCGTTCAGCTTTCCGGTGAGCACCGAAGGCTCGATTCCAACGAGGTAGCCACGGCGTCCGCCATTGATCAGGATGCGTGGCAATTCGAGGATGGTTTCCTGCACGTAGACGGGAATGTCCTTGCGGAATCCGAACGGCGACGTGCCGCCCACCTGGTAGCCGCTGTGACGCTGCGCCACCTCGGGCTTGCACGGCTCCACCGACTTGCAGCCGATGGCGCGCGCCAGGTTCTTCGTCGACACCTGCTTGTCGCCGTGCATCAGCACCACCATCGGTCGCGCGGCCTCGTCCTGCATGACCAGGGTCTTGACGACCGCGTGCTCGGAGACCCCCAGCTGGTTGGACGATTCGCCGGTGCCGCCGTGCTCGACGTAGTCGTACACATGCTCGGTGAAGACGACGCCCTGCGCGCGCAGCCATTGCGTGGCGGGGGTCTCGCTGACGTGGTTCTTGCGGGCCATGGGCGGGATTGTGGCGCGGCGTCTAGCCCCCTTCCGCCGCCCGACCGATCTCCAGCTGCCGCAGCACGTTGCGCTGCAGCTTGCCGGTGGCGGTCATGGGCAGTGTGTCGACGAACTCGATGTCCTTGGGCGTCTCGTACGGCGCCAGGCGGCTGCGCACGAGTTGCTGCAGTTCCTCCACCAGCGCCGCGCCGGGCACGATGCCCACGGCGGGGATGATGAAGGCCTTGACCACCGCGCCGCGCTCCGCGTCGGGCTTGGGCACCACGGCCACCTGCGCGACGGCCGGATGGCGGGCGAGGCAGTCCTCGATCTCGGTGGGGCCGATGCGGTAGCCCGACGACTTGAACTGGTCGTCGCTGCGCCCCTGGTACCAGAGGTAGCCGTCGGCGTCCATGGTGGCGCGGTCGCCGGTGCGGCACCACGACTCGAACGGCGCGCCGGTGAACTTGGTCTGCGTGGCGCGCTCGTTGTTCCAGTAGCCGAGGAAAAAGATGGGATCGCGCTGGCCATGCGCGTCGCGCGCGTGCACCGCGATGTCGCCGGCCACGCCGGTCGCGCACACGTTGCCGTCGTCGTCGATCACGGCGATGCGGTGGCCCGGATAGGGCCGGCCCATGCTGCCCGCGCGCGGCGGCCAGCCCGCGGCCATGCGACCCGAACGCGTGCGGTACTCGCCGCAGTTGCCCACCACGTAGTTCATCTCGGTCTGGCCGAACATCTCGTTGACGACGATGCCCAGCTTGTCGCGGCAGTAGGCGAACACGCCCTCGCCCACCGCCTCGCCCGCGCTCATGATGGACTGCAGCGCCAGCCGCGGATGGCTGGTGCGCGGCTCGGGCGCCACACGCATCATGGCCTTCAGCGCGGTCGGGAACAGGAAGGTGTGCGTGACCTGGTGGCGCTCCATCAGCTTCAGCGCCAGGTCGGCGTCGAAGCGCGCGCGCGACGCCACGATGGTGCGGCCGAAGTACAGCGTGGGCAGCAGCGCGTCCCACAGGCCGCCCGTCCAGGCCCAGTCGGCCGGGCTCCAGAACGGTCCGGTGCCCTGGAACCAGTTCTGGCTGGCCACGAAGCCGCTCAGGTTGCCGATGAGCGCGCGGTGCGGGATGACGGCGCCCTTGGCCGGGCCGGTGGTGCCGCTGGTGTAGATCAGCAGCGCGGGGTCGTCGGCGCGCGTGTCGGTGGGCTCGAACTCGGCGCGCGCCACGGCCAGCGACCCGCTCCACGAGACGTCGCCGCGGCTGTCGGCGCCGGCCACGCCCATCACGCGGGCCAGCGCGGGACACGCCTCGCGCAACGACGCGACCACGTCGGCCGAGCCCTCGGCCCCGATGGCCAGCTTGGCGCCGCTGTCGTTGAGCCGCGACTGCAGCGCCTCGGCGCCGAACAGCGTGGACAGCGGCACCGCGATGGCGCCCATCTGGAACAGCGCCATCAGCGCGATGGCCGTCTGCGGGCGCCGCGGCATGGCCACGGCCACGCGGTCGCCGCGCGTCACGCCCAGCGAGCCGAGCGCGTTGGACAGCCGGTTGGCGTCGGCCTGCAGCGCGCCGTAGGTGAACGGCGTGGCCGGCGCGCTGCCCGCGTCGTCGAGGATGGCCACCGCGTCGGGCGTGGCGCGCGCCCAGCGCCGCAGGCAGTGTTCGGCGATGTTGAACTGTTCGGGCACGGCCCAGGCGAACTCGCCATGCAGGCTGGCGTAAGGGTCGTGGCTGCTCATCGGCCGACTCTACGCCGCGCCGTTGCCCAGGGCCTGCAGCGCGTCGCCGGTGACGCGGCAGATGCGCCAGTCGGGCAGCAGCGTGGCGCCCATGCGCTGGTAGAACGCCTGCGCGTCGACGTTCCAGTCGAGCACCGACCACTCGAAGCGGCCGCACTCGCGCTCCACCGCGATCTGCGCCAGCCGCTGCAACAGCGCCTTGCCCATGCCGGTGCCGCGCGCCGACGGGCGCACGAACAGGTCTTCCAGGTACAGGCCCTTGCGGCAAAGAAAGGTGGAGAAGTTGTGGAAGAACAGCGCGAAGCCGACGGGCTGGCCGTCTTGCTCGCCGATCAGGCATTCGCAGCTGGGGCGATCGCCGAACAGGTCGGCCTCGAGCCGGGCCGGCGTGGCGGTGGCCAGGTGCTCGAGCCGCTCGTAGACGGCGAGATCGCGGATCAGGTCGACGATGACGGGGACGTCCGCGCGCGTGGCGAAGCGGATGGCGTGGGAGGCGGTCGGCGTGTTCATGCCGCCATTGTCGCGCCGGAGTCAGCGCGTGCAGGCGATCTCCCCTACAGTGCGCCGCATGGCTATCGACCCCCTCTATGCGGAAGCGCGGCCCGCCCGCACGCGCCACCTTGCCGTGCGCAACGTGCGCTACCAGCTGCGCGAATGGGGCGACGCGTCGCTCGAGACGCCCGAGCGTCCGCTGCTGGTGCACACGCATGGATGGATGGACGTGGGCGCGTCGTTCCAGTTCGTCGTCGACGCGTTGTGCCGCGTGGAAGGCGCCACGCGCCACGTCGTCGCGCCCGACTGGCGCGGCTTCGGCGGCAGCACCGGCGGCGCCGTCGACGCGTTCTGGTTCCACGACTACGTGGGCGACCTCGACGCCGCGCTCGACGCGCTGTCGCCCGGCGCGCCGGTGGATCTCGCCGGCCACAGCATGGGCGGCAACGTGGTGATGAACTATGCGGGCGTGCGTCCCGCGCGCGTGCGGCGCCTCGTCAACCTCGAGGGCTTCGGCCTGCCCGACACGCGCCCCGAGCAGGCGCCCGACCGCCTCGCCAAATGGCTCGACGAACTGAAGGAGACGCCCTCGCTGCGCTCCTACGCCACGCTGGACGAGGTGGCCGCGCGCCTGCGCGGCAACAACCCGCGGCTGGCGGCCGACAAGGCGGACTGGCTCGCGCCACACTGGTCGGAACGACGCGACGACGGCCGCTGGCACATCCTGGCCGACCCCGCCCACAAGCTGACGAATCCCGTGCCGTATCGCGCGGCCGAGATCGTGGCCGCCTGGCGTCGCATCGCCGCGCCGCTGCTGTGGGTGGAAGGCGCGAACACCACTGTCTCGAAGATCTGGGGCGACCGCTATCCGCGCGCCGAGTTCGAGGAGCGCCTCGCGCAGGTGCCGCGCGTGGAGCGCCTGCTGCTGGCCGATTGCGGGCACATGCTGCATCACGACCAGCCGGATGCGGTGGCGCAAAGGCTGGCCACGTTCCTGGCGTAGAAGGGGTCTTGGCCTGGAGAAGACTCTCCGGGAACGACGGTTGCCATGTCCACCCGATGCGGCCACTGCGGCCGCGCAGGAGTCCACATGGCCAAAATCGTCCCGCTCGATCCCGTTCCGGCGCCGCCGGCCGAAGCCGATACCGGCGCCCACCGCGATCCGTTGTCCGGTGAGGTGGGTGCGCATCCCATCGGCGTCGGGCTGGGCGCGGCCGTCGCGGGCATGGCGTTCGGCGCCGCCGCGGGCACCGTCGCCGGGCCCATCGGCACGGTGGTGGGCGCGGTGGTGGGCGCAGTGGCCGGCGGCCTCGCCGGCAAGGGCGTGGCCGAGGCCATCGACCCGACGTCCGACGACGCCTACTGGCGCGCCAACTACGCCTCGCGCGCATATGCCACCCCGCGCGACCCGGACGACGACTGGGCCCCGGCCTACGCCTACGGCGTGTCGCACTACAACCGCAACGTCTCCGCCAACTTCGAGGACGTGGAAGGCGAGATGGAGGCCGGCTGGGGTGCGGCCCGCGGACAGTCCAGCATGGAATGGACGCGCGCCCGACTGGCCGCCTTCGACGCCTGGCAGAACTCGCGCAAGGCCGACGACCGCCAGGCGTGAGCCGCGGCGGTGGTCAGGGCAGCCTGACCTCGTCGACCATCGCCAGCGCCTCCCGGCTGGGCGGCGGCGTGAGCAGGCTGACCACCACCAGCACGGCGAAGCCCACCGGCACGCCGAACAGGCCGGCGGCGATGGGCTGGATGCCGCCCCACAGCTCGATCGGGCGGGTGACGCCGAAGGTCTCGCGCACACCCGGCTGGTTGACCAGCACGTAGTACAGCGTCAACCCGAGCCCGCTCACCATGCCCGCGGCCGCGCCCCAGCGGTTGGCGCGGCGCCAGAACACCGCCATCACCAGCGCCGGGAAGAATGCCGACGCGGCAATGGAGAACGCGGCCGACACCAGCAGCAGGATGTCGCCTGGCTTCTGAGCCGTGACGTAGGCCGCGCCGAGCGCCACCATCAGCAGCAGCACCTTGGACACCGTCACCCGGCGCGTGGCCGAGGCCTGCGTGTCGACGATGCAGAACCACAGGTCGTGCGCCAACGCGTTGGCGATGGTCAGCAGCAGGCCGTCGGCGGTGGACAGCGCGGCGGCCAGGCCGCCGGCGGCCACCAGGCCCGAGATGACATAGGGCATGCCCGCGATCTCGGGCGTGGCCAGCACCACGATGTCGCCGCCGATCTTGATCTCGCCCAGCTGCACGATGCCGTCGCCGTTGACGTCGGCCACCTGCAGCAGCGAGCTGTCCACGTGGGCCCAGTTGTTGATCCACGCGGGGAGCTGGTCGAAGGGCGAGCCCACCAGCGAGCCGAACACCTCCACCTTCACCAGCACGGCCAGCGCCGGCGCGGTCAGGTACAGCAGCACGATGAACAGCAGCGACCACGCCACCGACCTGCGCGTCTCGGCCACCGAGGGCGTGGTGTAGAAGCGCGTGAGCACGTGCGGCAGCGAGGCCGTGCCCACCATCAGGCAGAACACCAGCGCGATGAAGTTGCGGCGCGAGTCGTCGAAGGCCTTGCGCGCGGCGGCGTCGCCGTGCGGGTCGCCGGCGAACTGCTGCGCGTGCGGCGGCATGCCGGCCAGCGGCCGGGCGCGCTCCAGGTCGGCGTCGCGGGCGCGCGTCCACTCGTCGCGCGCCGCCTCCGCGTCACGTGGCACGCGGGGGAGCAGGCGCACGGCCGCCTGGATGGCGCCTTGCGGGGCATTGGCGGCCTTCAAGTTGTCCATCGTTCGAACAACGCGCAGGTGATATGGGGCCAGTCCGGGGTCAGCCGCCACCACGCGCGCGTCGAAGCGCCCGCCCCGGGCCTTAAAGATCTCGATCACC
>JACMOG010000789.1 GCA_014378125.1 Vitreoscilla sp.
CCGAGTCGATGCCGCCCGACAGCCCGATGATCACGCTCGGGAATCCGTTCTTGCCGATGTAGTCGCGCACGCCGGTGACCAGCGCCGACCAGGCCTGGCTCTCCGGCTCGGGCAGGGCCACCACGCCGCTGCCGGCGGGCGGCACGGGCGCGCGGCCCGGCGCCACGTCGGCCCGCAGCGTGGTCGGTTGCAAGGGCGCCGCGCGCGCCACCCCCTCGCCCTGCGCGTCGAGCGCGAACGAGCCGCCGTCGAAGACCACCTCGTCCTGGCCGCCGGTGAGGTGCGCGTACAGCAGCGGCAGCCCCGTGGCCTGCGCGCGGCGTGCCATCTGCGCCTCGCGGTCGGCCGGCTTGCCCAGGTGGAACGGCGACGCGTTGATCACGCACAGCACGTCCGCGCCGGCCGCCTGGGCCAGGCGCGCGGGCTCGTCGGACCAGGCGTCCTCGCAGATCAGCACGCCGAAGCGGGTGCCGCCGGATTCGAACACCACGGGCCCGAGCCCCGAGTCGCGGCCCGAGACGAAATAGCGGCGTTCGTCGAACACCTGGTAGTTGGGCAGCTCGCGCTTGCAATAGGTGGCGGTGACCGAGCCCCCTGCCAGCACCGAGGCCGCATTGAACACGCGCGGCACGCTGACCGACTTCGACCTAACATCGTCGCCATGATCGATCGCCGCCCCACCCCAAGGATGTCCGACGACCACGTTGAGCCCGTCGCAATCGGCCAGCTCGCGTGCCAGCGCCTCGAGCGCGCTCGCGTTCGCGCGCAGGAAGGCCGGGCGCAGCAGCAGGTCTTCGGGCGGATAGCCGCACAGGGCCAGCTCGGGCGCGAGCGCCACGCGGGCGCCCTGCCGCCAGGCCGCGCGCGCGGCGTCGGCGATGAGTCGCGCGTTGCCGTCGAGGTCGCCCACGGTCGGGTTGATCTGCAGCAGTGCGACCCGCACGGTTTCTGGCTCTGGCATGGACTGGAAGCGCGTTGACTGAAGCCGATTATCTCATCGAGGTGCACGATGGCGTGGGTGCCATCGGGGCGTCCCACTGGGACGCCCTGCTCGACGCGCAGGCGCATCCCACGCCCTTCATGCGCCACGCGTACCTGCGCGCGCTGGAGGCGTCCGGCAGCGTCGGCGGCGACACCGGCTGGCAGCCCGTCACGCTCAGCGTGCGCCGGCGCGCGGGCGGCGAGCTGGTGGCCGCGGCCTCGGCGTACCTGAAGATGCACTCGTACGGCGAGTACGTGTTCGACTGGGCCTGGGCCGACGCCTACCGTCGATACGGGGTGCCGTACTACCCCAAGCTGCTGGTGGCCGTGCCGTTCACGCCGGTGCCCGGATCGCGCCTGCTCGCGCGGGACGCGTCCTCGCGCGGGCTCCTGCTGCGCTCGCTGGGCGCGCTGGCGCGCGAGACGGGCTGCTCGTCGGTGCACCTGCTGTTCGGCGACGAGGCCGACTACGACGCCGCGCGCGACAGCGGCTGGATGATGCGCCAGGGCGTGCAGTTCCACTGGCACAACCGCCAGGACGTGGAGCCCGGCGACGCGGCCTCGCCCATCGTGCTGCCCTATGCCGACTTCGCCGACTTCCTGGCCAGCCTGCAGCGCGACAAGCGCAAGAAGATCGCGCAGGAGCGCCGCCGCGTGGGCGAGGCCGGCGTCGTGTTCGAGACGCTGGAGGGCGAGCGGATCGACCAGGCGGCGTGGGACTTCTTCCACCGCTGCTACGAGCACACCTACGCCGAGCATCACTCGACGCCCTACCTCACGCGCGACTTCTTCGCGCGCATGCAGGCCACGATGGCGGGCAACTGGGTGATGTTCGTGGCCTCGCGCGGCGGGCACCGCGTGGCGTGCTCGCTCATCGCGGTGGATCGGGACATCGGTGCCGCGTTCGGCCGCTACTGGGGCGCGCTCGAGTGGATTCCCAACGTCCACTTCGAGGCCTGCTACTACCAGCCGCTGCAGTGGTGCATCGCCAACCGGTTCCGCCGCTTCGAGGGCGGCGCGCAGGGTGAGCACAAGATGGCCCGCGGCCTGATGCCGGCGCGCACCCAGTCGGCGCACTGGATCGCAGAGCCCGAGTTCGCACGCGCCATCGGCTCGCACCTGAAGCAGGAGAGCGGATCGATCGACGAATACCTGAGCGAGCTGGACGACCGCTCGCCGTTCAAGCTTCCCCAGGGGTCTGGCTCCGAAGGTGCCTGACCCCTTCGGGATCACTTCTCGGCCAGCTTGGCGTCGTACGCCTTCATGCCGTCGACGATCTCCTGGCGCGCCTTCTCCGGACCTTCCCAGCCCTTGACCTTGACCCACTTGTTGGGCTCCAGGTCCTTGTAGTGCTCGAAGAAGTGCTGGATCGCCTTCAGGCGCATCTGGTTGATGTCCTCGGGCTTCTGCCAATGGTCGTAGATCGGCAGGATCTTGGTGGTGGGCACCGCCAGCAGCTTGGCGTCGCCGCCGGCCTCGTCGTCCATCATCAGCACGCCGATGGCGGGGCAGGTGACGACCACGCCCGGGGTCAGCGGGAACGGCGTGATCACCAGCACGTCCACCGGGTCGCCGTCGTCGGCCAGCGTGCGCGGCACGTAGCCGTAGTTGCACGGGTAGTGCATCGCCGTGGTCATGAAGCGGTCGACGAACAGCGCGCCGCTTTCCTTGTCCACTTCGTACTTGATCGGATCCGCGTTCATCGGGATCTCGATGATGACGTTGAATTCTTGGGGCGCCTTGGCGCCAGGGGAGACGAGATGAAGGCTCATGGGGGCTCAGACAGTCGAGTTCGCGGGAATACCCGCATTCTACGGGTAGGCTCCGACCCGAAGGTAAACACCATGTCGATGCCCGCGAGTGCGCCGCTAGGATCGGCCGGCGACCTTGCCTGCAAGATTGACCGAAGAGAAAAGCCGAACCACGCAGTGAGGCGCATCCGAACCACACAACGGGAAGGAGACAAGTCTTGATGTCAACGAACCTGGCGCTTGAAATCGCGCTCGCCTGCGGCGTCGTCGCAGTGCTCTACGGCTTCATCCAGCGGGCCTGGATCCTGAAGCAGGATGCCGGCAACGCCCGCATGCAGGAGATCGCGGCCGCCATCCAGCAAGGCGCCGCGGCCTATCTTTCGCGGCAGTACCGCACCATCGCCATCGTCGGCGTGATCCTGGCGATCCTCATCTTCATCTTCATCGGCGACACCGCCACGCAGCGAATGCTCACCGCGGGTGGCTTCGTGCTCGGCGCCGTGCTGTCGGGCGCCTGCGGCTTCATCGGCATGAACGTGTCGGTGCGCGCCAACGTGCGCACGGCGCAGGCCGCCACCAAGGGCATCGGCCCGGCGCTCGACGTCGCCTTCAAGGGCGGCGCCATCACCGGCA